>JAFAZU010000212.1 GCA_019239585.1 Acidobacteriaceae bacterium | reverse complement strand
CCCCCAGCCGAATGTAAAGCTCCCTTCGTGCTCGCGACAGCCGCGACATCACCGTTCCCAAAGGAATGGCGGCGATTTGCGCAATCTCCTTGTAGGACAGCTCTTCCCATTCTCTCAGGATCAATACTTCACGATATTCGAACGGCAGTTCTTCCAAAGCCTGACGAATTCGTTGCGCGTTCGCATTTTTAATGAATGCCGCTTCGGGGTCCGACCATGTCCCTACAGCAGGCTGCGAATCTTCTTCGATGGGTATCATCTCATGGGGTCGTCGTTGCCGGTGCCAGGTACGGCAGGAGTTTCGGACGATGGTCAGAAACCAGGCGCGCGCGTCACGTCCCGGCACAAAGCGGTGAAAGGACCGGAGCGCCCGTAAGAACGATTCTTGGACGATGTCCTCGGCCTCGTGTTCGTTTCGCGTCAGCCAGCGCGCCAGATTGTAAGCAGAATGGAGGTAAGGCAAAACCGTCTGTTCAAACAAAGCGTGTTTCCCTTTCTCTACTGCTCTTCCCGTGCGTTTATTCCAGATTTCTTCGGGCATGCTCCATCGCCAGGATTTCCAAAAGAGTGACTGTTTGTCAGTCTCTCAAGATTTGACGTGTTCGCACAAGGCCAGGAATAAACCGGTCCTGCCGGCGGTACGTTCCAATGTGAGAACGTTTCTGTAAAACATCCCTGGTTCTGCGCCGGAGTTTTCGCCGGTTTACTCACACTGTGCTCTGCTGCCGTCCATCCGTTTGGTACACCCAAACGATCCGACAGTCAGAAGTCTTCTGTCGATGGGCTCATGCTTTCCCCAAGAGTAGCTACCGTGTTGAGGCGGTCGTGCCTGGACTGCCATTCGAACCAAACCGTCTGGCCCTGATACAGCTATGTGGCTCCGACATCTTGGCTCATTGAACGGGATGTCCGCCGGGGACGGGATCATATGAACCTGTCCGGGTGGCAGCAGTACACCTTCCAGAAGGAGAAACTCTTAGTCGATATCACGACGGTAGTAAAGAACGGCGAGATGTCCTTGCGTCCATACACGCTCGTACATAGCCAGGCGAAATTGTCGGAAGCCGAAACCGGCATGCTCTACAGCAGGGCGAGCGGCGAAGGCTGAAGGCAGCCTCCCCGCTCGCTTCCCGTCCCTGATGGGCCGAATCTTCCTGAATGAACTGCATAGCGGAAAAAATCGGCCGGAACGGGAATATTTTGCTGCAAGCTTCGGTACTGCTGAGTGAATGAGCGTGAAACAACGCTTCGCTGGAGAAGGAGAGAAAATTTGGCTCGTCGGATCAAAGAGAACTTCAACCAAGATGGAATCGATCGTCGCGGATTTTTGGAGTGCATGGCTTGGGCCGGCACCGGCCTGATTTGGACGGTCAGCGGAGGCGTGCTCAGCTCGAAAGCTTTCGGCCAAATGCCGCACTACCCGATGGGTGAAGGCGCCGGCTTTACCTTTGTTCAGATCAGCGACAGTCATATCGGTTTCAACAAAGAAGCAAATAAAGATGTCACGGTCACCTTACAAGAGGCAATCAACAAGATCAACGCGCTGGAGCACACGCCGGATTTTCTGATCCATACCGGCGACTTAAGTCACCTCTCGAAACCAACCGAGTTCGACACGCTCGATCAAGTGCTGAGATCGGCAAAATCCGGCCAGACGTTTTTCGTACCCGGTGAACACGACATGCTCGCCGATAACGGCCAGCAGTACTTAGAGCGCTACGGCAAAGGCACCAAGGGTGCCGGGTGGTACAGCTTCGATCACAAGGGAGTTCACTTTATCGGCTTGGTCAATGTCGTTGATCTGAAGGCAGGAGGTCTCGGAACACTAGGCGCGGAACAACTGGCGTGGCTCGAAAAGGATCTCGCCGGGCGCTCCAGCAGCACGCCAATCGTCGTCTTTGCCCACATCCCGTTGTGGACCGTGTATCCGGACTGGGGTTGGGGCACAGGAGATGGTGCGCAGGCTTTGTCATACCTGAAGCGGTTCGGCTCGGCCACGGTGTTGAACGGACACATTCATCAGACCATGCAAAAGGTCGAAGGCAACGTGTTTTATCACACGGCCATGTCTACGGCATTTCCCCAGCCCAAGCCCGGAACCGCGACGTCACCGGGCCCGATGAAAGTCCCGGCCGAGCAGCTCCGCGAGGTACTGGGGATCACGCACGTCAACTATATAGCCGGTCATCACACGCTCGCGGTGGTCGATTCCACTCTGGCCATGACTTCCGCCTCACACGCCAGCCTGGACAAAGTGGCGGACACGACCGCCGTGAAGATCGACAATTTCTCGTTTGCTCCCCAGTCGCTGACCGTGAAAGCCGGAGCGGCGGTGACCTGGACTAATCGGGACGACATTCCGCACAATGTCGTGAGCACGGAGAAGAAGTTCTCCTCGCCCGTTCTCGATACCGACCAGACATTCTCATTCCGCTTTGGGGAGCCGGGCTCTTACCCGTACTTCTGCAAGATTCATCCCACCATGACGGGAATGATAGTGGTCGAGAAAAACGCCTCGGGAATGGCGTAAGGAAAGGAGCAAACTGATGATCGAAGGTTTACTGCAACCGAGCCACTTGCTGCTCATTCTTCTTGCTGCCCTGCTGGTGTTCGGACCGAAAAAACTGCCGGAGCTGGGCAAAGGATTGGCTCAGGGTATCCGCAGCTTCAGAGAGGGCATCAAGTTGACAGATCCATCGGTCGCGCCGGAAATCGATGAGAAGAACTGACGCGCTCTAAAAAGAACTTCAACACTAACTTGTCACAGATTAACAACCAAACGAAATAGGAGCTTAAATATGAAAGAAAAACTTCCTTCTGTCCATCCGTCATCAGAGACGAAGCCCATCGTCCAAGGCGCGCTAGCATCAACGTGGGGTCGTGTCGTCAGACGACGTGCTTTTCTGCACGGCCTCGGTGCCGCCGCCGCAGCCCTGCCGACAGCCGCGCTCTTCGCGGCGGAACAGGATCCCGACCGCGATAATCGACCGCTCACCCGGGGCGATGCGGCGCTCCTGCGGCTCGCAGCTGCTATCGAACTTATTGAGGCGGATCTCTGGCAACAATATAACGAACTGGGAGGAGCGGTCGACCACAACGACAACCCGAACCCGGGCAACCCGTCTTACGTCGCGGCCCTGTCAAACCTCGACAGCGACATGCCGCAGTACATCTCTGACAACACCGACGACGAGATCAGCCATGCGGCGTTCCTGAATGCCTATCTCGAGTCGAAAGGGGAAGAGCCGGTCAACTTGAAAGCCTTTCAAACTCTGCCGCCCAGTAAGGCGACAGGCGCCAATCAGAATCTCGGCCGCATTACGAATTTGCAGGCGCTCAACGTAGACACGAGCTGGTATTTTCGATACCGCAGCACGAACAACCCTGATTTGGGCGCTCAGTTCCCCCAATTATTGAATATCAAGAACCAGCCCGCCATTCCGATCAGTGACAACGACACCGACCCGAACGCTCTCGTGCCGTTGCTACAATCACTGCCCATCACCGACCCCAAGGCCCGCCGCATGCAGGCAATCGCCAACACGGCAGGACTGCATTTTGCCTTCATCGAGCAGGGTGGTTCGAGTCTCTATCCGATCCTGGCCCTCAAGGCTACCAGCTTGGAAGTACTGCGAATCCTGTTAAGCATTGGTGGGGTCGAGATCGATCATTTCTCGCTTTGGCACGATAAGGGCGGCAATGCCATTGCTCAGCCGCTTGCCGGTCCGAATGGCCTGACAGATCCCGAAACCGGACTCACCTTTCCGGATTTCAATAACCCGGTGAATCAGCATAATGCGAATCTTTCCACTTCCGACCAAGCAGCCGGGAGTCAGATGTTCCAGACAAACCTGATCTTGCCCGAGCCAGTCACATTCCTCAGCAAAGACCTGCCTCCCGTTTCCATTATTCGGCCTACTTTGGCGCGGAACGGAGGCGCTGTGACGACGATTCAGGCTTTCATCGCCGATAATCTGTTCCTCGGTCAAAAGGACCCACGATTTTTCCAAACCGTGCTGGGACTTGCTGCGGCCGCAGACGAAGCGCAGCGCGCTCTGGGCAGCTAAGGTACGAAGCTGGCTTCGAGAACAAGAACGAGCCTTCCCGCAGGGAGTGCCAGGAGATGATAGTCATGAGATATCGGAAGATCACCCTATTCCTTTTCATAGGAGCCACCGTTGCCGTCATCGGCCAACAAGCTGTGACCGAAGCCCCGGCCGGCTTTACCACTCCGACGCTGGGCCAGGCGGTGGGCCCAAACGGAGAATTGATCGGCAATCCCGGCACACAAAGCGTGAGCAATGGTATCGCGGAGCCGCCCGGCGACACGTTTGCTCTCGATCAGGCACAATTTGAACGCCGGCATGATGCGAGCACCGGGCTTGGTCCTGTGTTTAACGCGACCTCCTGTGCGGAATGCCATCAGAACGGCGTTACCGGAGCCGCGAGCCAGGTGACAGAAGTTCGAGCCGGTCATCGGGACGCAAATGGCAACTTCGTCAATCCCACCATTTTGATCAATGGAGGAGCAAACACGATTACGGGACGTTCCATTATCAACGACCGTTCCCTCTGCCCGCAGGCACAAGAGCATGTACCGGATTCAGAAGATATACGTACATTTCGCGCCGTACTCAACACCCTGGGGGACGGCTTTGTCGAGGCCGTCGATGACAGAACCTTTCTGGCGATTGCGGCCAACCAACCGGCAGGGAGCCATGGAATGATTCACGGGGAAGCGGTTCAAGTTCCAATTCTGGAAGCGCCGGGACACACGGGAGTCGGCAAGTTCGGTTGGAAGGACCAGGATCCGACGATCCTTTCGTTTTCCGCCGATGCCTATCTGAATGAAATGGGAGTGACGAGCCGCCTGAAGCCTACAGACGTTACATCGGTTTGCAAAGTGACCTCCGACCCCGAAGACACGCCCGACCATTTAGGCATGGCGGATATCGACCATTTCGCGCAATTCATTCGCGGAACTCAAGTACCACCCCGCGACACGGCGTTGGCGGCCACATCGGATGGGCTCGCCGGACAGTACCTGTTTAAGGCAATTGGCTGCAATATCTGTCATGTGGAAACTCTGACTACGGATCGTCCGGGAGCCGTGATCAACGGCGGCGCTTATACCGTACCGGAAGCGTTAGGAAATAGAATCATTCATCCGTATGGTGATTTTCTCTTGCACGACGTGGGAACCGGGGATGGCATTGTGCAAGGCGGACCGCCGGACACAGCGAACAAATTGCGCACGGTCCCTTTATGGGGTTTGCACATCAAATCTCGTTTCATGCATGACAATGCATCCCTCACTTTGACCGATGCGATTCAGCGCCATGGGGGCGAAGCCCAGGGTGTCACGAGCCGCTTCAACCAACTGGCTCCCGAGCAGCAGCAGCAATTAATCACGTTCCTGAAATCACTGTGATGCGCCACGTCCTTATGTAAAACTCGAGTGACTTTTGGTAAACACCAGTGCAAGAGTGCAACTCTCGCTTATTCTAATACACCTCGACCACATCGGGACGGCTGGTCTCAGCCCTAACAATTCAGCAAGAAGCGAACGGGCAGCGTCGGCTAAAGGCGCCATTCCAGAAGGAGTAAAAATGATCGAAGTAAATTTAGCTGCCGTTCGGCAGGTCCTTGTAGCAAAACGCCGGGAACTCGAAGCTAGCAGCTTCCAACGGGAGGAGATTCTGATCGAGGTATCGGCCGACGAACTTGACAGAAGGCAGCAGATCGTAAATCGTGAAGTCGCCATCAGCAATATCAACCGTGAATCAAACCTCCTGAAGGAAGTGATCGCCGCCATGGCACGCCTCTCGGAAGGAACCTATGGCATGTGTTTAGGTTGTGAAGAGATAATTCCCGAGAAACGGTTGCGAGCTGTCCCTTGGGCCGCTTATTGCATCACTTGTCAGGAGCAACTGGATCGCACTCGGCCGAAAGGTCGCGCCGACATGGATGATTTGGCGGCTTAGAAGACAATCTCTGTGAGCTCGGGCGAATCTAAAACCATGAACTCGGAACAGCAAAGGTCGACAAGGCCCGACGCCGTCCTGTCTGGCATCCATGGGCGGATTGCAGTCATTGCGGGTATCAGCGTGGCGGTCCACCTTTGGCTAATTTTTACTTTTCCGATTGTATTCGGAGGCGATAGCATGGCCCGTTTAGTCAACCGTCGCCAGATTTTGCTATCCCACCAATTGCCCCTTCTGCAACTTTGCATCTATCTACTAGGACGAGCGTCGGCAGGGGTGACTCCGGTCCGGCTCTTCATGTCCGTGATCGCGGCCCTCGCGGCCGTAGGGTTCTACTTGCTGGCCACGAAATTTCTGGACTCGACAGCCGCTTTCTGGGGTGCTCTGCTGTTCGCCACGAATCCCTTCCTCGTGGCTGTCTCGACGGTCCCTTACCAGGAGATCCTCATGCTGGCAGGATTACTGTTTGCCTTCCGGTTCGTATGGGAACAGCGCTGGATACCGGCCAGTCTCTGCTTAGGATTGGCTTGTCTCACACGCTATGAGGCTTGGGCGGCTGCCCCGGTTCTGGCCTTTGCCTATGCACAGGAACAAGGCTTCCGACCGGCTGCATGGACCAAATCGGTGCTCCTATTCGGCTGGGTTCCGCTGAGTTGGATAGTGTTCCACCATGGCTTGGCGTCCTCGGGGTCGTTCGTTCTCGATCATTCTATTACGTTCTGGAGGCTGCAGCGGCTGCTCTACATCAGCTGGATCACGGCCAAAGAGACCACAATCCCGACCCTGGTCTTGGCTCTTTGGGGAATGGCCCTGGTGATTCGTTTTCGCCCATGGTGTAACCGGCGCTTTCTGTTAGGCGGAGCTTTTCTTCTGCTGTTTTCGATTGCTCTTCTCTTTTCAGCCCACGGCGATACTCCCGATCCAGAGCGCTACATCTCCTCGCGAGAAGCGCATATTCCAATCACTACCGTGACGCTTCTGGCCGCCTTCGCATTGCGTCGGCGGACACGGCTCCATGTGGGGCTCGCGCTGTTAAGTGTCGCCCTGGGAAGTTACGGCGCGTTCCGCTTCGTCCAGCACGAGACGGCAAGACCCGAAATTCGCCTCGGCTATGAACTGGCGCAGTACCTCGATCACAACATGGGATCGCGAGAGTACGTCCTCGTACTTGCCCGCCCGATTGCCCCTCCATCCGTCAAGATGTACTTGGCGAAAGCCTACGAGCTCGGCGGCCGAGCAGGACTTCGTGAGGCGCGAAGGGAACTGGAGAGGGTGGACACCTCACCGCTCGATTACCAGCGGACCCTGATCCATACTCATCTTCGTTGGGAACAGCTGGCGGCGTTCCCGAAGATGCCTCCGAAACTCGACTGGATTGCGGTGTGGAGTGATTTTGCGCCCATCGATCGGCACTCGGCGGAGTGGAAACGCCTGGCGTTTGCCAATCCAGCCGCGATGGTGCAGTACGGCGGGCGATCTGTGGCTCTCTATCATGCCCAGAGACGTTGAATGAGGAGAGCATAGAGCTCGGGGAAACCTACGAAACCGGGGTAAGTGGGGACTACACAGCTTCCATTCCTAGGTACCATCTGGTAAACGTACTCCGCGTTGACTAACTGCGGGTCCTGATTCGGTCTACGATCTTGGCGTGCCCTAGCTGTATGTACGGGTCAGGTGCATCACTGCGTTTGGTTTCGCAAGATGACAGAACTGTTTTTGGATTTGTTGGACCTGCTGGACTGTGCTTATCTAGCCCGGCGCTTTGACTGGATCTACGTTGTGGCTGATAACTACAAAATCCACAAAGCCACGGCCGTCCGGCGCTGGCTAGAACAACATCCCCGCTTCAACTGCTGTTTCTGCCTACTTATTGTCTTCGTGCTAATCCCGTCGAGCGCTGCTTCGGCGATCTGCACGACAAAGTCACCGTGTAGCGGGTGGAAACGCCACCGACCACTCGAAAGCTAAGTCTTTCTCTTGCAAGTATCTGGCAGTGGTCCAAAAACTCTGTACCAAATTTGTACCACAAAAAGCTGGGCTAAAATTAAAGTAAGTTACTAAAAATAAAAGGCTTAAATTGGGGCGGCTAGTGGGATTCGAACCCACGACATCCAGAACCACAATCTGGCGCTACTACCAGCTGAGCTATAGCCGCCGTACTGAGCTAACTGTCAGTTTAACACTGATTCACATCAAGCTGATCGGGTCAACATCGATTACCAGTGCCGTCGCATTCCATTTTCGGCTGTCCGCGAACTCGCGAACATTTTTGAGTACTTCCCTTAGAATGCCGCGTCCCGCCGCTTTCAACAGGATCTGATAACGGAACTCATTCTTCAGTCGAAGGACTGGAGCCTCCGCTGGTCCTAGCACGCGCAAACCTTGCGGCGGCGGAGTCAGCACATATCCAAGCTCCGTGGACATCCGCATCGCTTCTTCCTGTTGCGAAGCCCTCACCAGCACGTTCGCGCACGCCGCATAGGGCGGGTATCGCAGCCACTTGCGAAATTCCAGCTCCTTCCCATAAAAACCCTCATAGTTCTGTTCCGCCGCCAGCCGGATCGCGTAATGATCGGGATTCAAAGTCTGAACAATCACGCGCCCCGGCATGTCTCCCCGCCCGGAACGCCCTGCCGCTTGCGTGAGCAGTTGAAAACTTCGCTCCGCCGCTCGAAAATCCGGCATGCTCAATCCAATATCCGCCAGCACCACGCCCACCAGGGTCACATTTGGAATATCATGACCCTTGGCGATCATCTGCGTTCCCACTAGAATGTCGGCGTTGCCATTCCGGAACGCGCCAAGGATATGCTCGTAAGCGCCTTTGCCGCTCGCGCTATCCCGGTCCAACCGGGCAATCCGTGCTGTTGGAAGGTGCTGGTGCAGTTCATCCTCTACCCGCTCCGAACCTGTACCGAGGAACTGAATGTAATCGCTTTCGCAGCTCGGACACTGACTGGGAATTTTTTGGGCGTAGTTGCAGTAATGACACAGCATTCGCCGGTCCCGGCGGTGATGCGTCAGAACCACGGAACAGTTGGGACATTGCAGGCGCTCTCCGCAGGCGCGGCACATCACAAAGCTCGAAAATCCGCGCCGATTCAGCAGCAGCATAGTCTGCTCCTTTTTTTCGAGCCGCTCTTTCATACACTCCATGAGTTTTCGTGAAAATGTGCCGGATTGCTTCGTTTCCAGAAACTCCGCGCGCATATCGACAATATCTACTTCCGGCATGGGCCGCCGTGCAATGCGTTCCGGCAAACGCAAAAACTGATATTTTCCGTGATCGGCGTTGTAACGGCTTTCCATGCTCGGGGTAGCCGAGCCTAGTACGGCTACTGCTCCTGCCTCTTTGGCGCGCATCAACGCTACGTCACGACCATGATAGCGGGGATTTTCCCCCTGCTTGTAGCTGCCGTCATGCTCCTCGTCGATGATGACCAGTCCCAGTTTCTGCACCGGCGCAAACACCCCGGAGCGCGTGCCCACCACAACCCGGGCCTGACCGTTTCGAATCCGCCGCCACTGGTCCGCCCGTTCCGCATTGCCGAACGCCGAGTGCAAGATAGCCACTTGTTTGCCGAACCGCTGGAAGAACTGTCCCGCCATTGCAGGCGTCAAAGCAATTTCCGGCACTAATAGCAAGGCGTTCCGGCCCAAAGTTAAGGTTGCTTCGATGCTCCGTAGATAAACTTCCGTTTTGCCGGACCCCGTAACGCCCTGCAAGAGAAACGCCTGGAATTGGGAAGCGCTTACTGCGCTTTCGATAGCTCGGAACGCCTCCTCCTGATGCGCATTCAAAACCGGGATGGGCCGTTCGTAACCGCTCGGCGCTGAAATGCCCTCCACTTCCAGCCGAATGGAGCCCTGCCGCCCCAACGACCGCGCCGCTTCGCTCGCCCGCTTCAA
>JAFAZU010000172.1 GCA_019239585.1 Acidobacteriaceae bacterium | reverse complement strand
GGCTGGGCGACTAAACCCAGTACTTCCCCATAGTATGTGTCCCAATTACTGACTTGATTATTGGGAAGACCAGGGGGAAGATTATTAGAGAAGTTAATACCGGGTCCATTACCAATCTGGTACACGTTAGCGGTAAAGATTCCCGCGCCGTTATCGTTGCGCTGATGGTAATCATAGTTGCGCTGATACTGTCCGCCGAATTGGATCAAGTGGTTACTTTTGACATAGCTGAGGTCATCGCGAAGTGACTTATCCTTGCCATCCCAGAAGCGCTGGCGCACGTTTTGTGCATCGACGTTATATGGGATTAGCGCATTAGGACCGCCGCCCAGAGTGGAGTTGCTCGTCTCACCGCCCATCTCCAACGCTCCGCCCAGTCCCGGCACCTGCGGAGGAGCGCTGGCCGAAAACCACTGCCAATAGTTACGCAAGTAGCTAACGTGTAGGTCATTGGTCATGTTCGGCGTAATGGTAGTGGTAAGCGCCGCCACCAAGAACCACGGCTTCTGCACTCGATTCGTTAACGCCGTGGCCTGTCCTAGTGGAGCGCCCGTAGCTACTCCTCCGATATCGACCTGATTGCTAGTTGCCTGCGCAAAGTTGTAGTAACGGTAACTGGACATAAAGTGCCAGTTGGACCCAAAATCATGGTCCACGCGAATCACGCCGAAATCGGAATTCTGCGGCAGCCTGATAGCGGAAAGGTAACCCTGCGTATTGTATGTGTCTCCAAACTGGGGGTCATTGGCGCGCGGCATTTGCTGCGTCCAGATCTGTCGGATTAACGGATTTAAACCGATCCCAAGCGGATCGCAGTAATTTCCTGAGCATCGATTATAGCGGATACCGTTAACGACTATCGCGTTATTCGGGTCGATGTTGTAGGGAGTAATAATACCTGCGCTATTTGGAACCTGGATTACGCCTGCACGCAGCAGATCGGAGGGCACGGTTCTTTCGATAGTTGTTACTTGCGGAAAGCGCCGTCCCTCATAGTTGACAAAGAAGTACGTTCTTCCTCCCGCAACACTGGGAAGCAGAATGCCTCCGAGAGAAGCACCAAACCGGTTTTGATGACTGGAAGGGAGGGGAGTATACGCAAGATGCTGCTGCGGGCTGGGCGTATGATTGTTCTTCCAAAAGTTCGCGCCGAAGTTGCTGCCAAGATAATAATCGTAAACAGACCCGTGGAACTGATTCGTGCCGCGCTTCGTGACCATCTGGATCTGTCCGCCCGCCGACTGATTAAAGTCCGCTGTCTGGTTCGTCGTTCCTACCTTGAACTCTTCAATACTCTCCGCCGGGGTTGGCATGACGCCGGAAGGCGCGCCGCCGGTGGAGGCCGACCCGATATAGCCGCTTCCCTGCGTGTAGGTAATTTGATTACCGTCCATGTCGCTTGAATTACTGGCGCCGTCCAGTTGATAAGCATTCTGGTCGGCAACGGCGCCCGCCACTTGCCCACCCGGAGCCACACCCGGCTGCAACAGCACGAAAGCGTTGGCATCACGGCCTAAGTTCGGAAGCGCTTCAATTGACTTGCCGGTAATCGTTGAGCCAACCGTAGCATTAGTGGTTTGCAGCTCCGCCCCTGCCTGGGCTTGCACTTCCACCGTCGTGGAGGTTGACCCCACCTGCATCGGCAGGTTGATCGTCAGCACCAAGCCAACATCCACTTTCTGCTGCGAAACCTTCGCGAGCGCAAACCCGCTCTTCCGGGCCTCCATATCATAAACACCCGGATCAACGTTCACAAACGTGTACCGGCCCGTATCGTTACTGATAGTTGTACGGGTAACGCCGGTAGACGTGTCGATGAGCTTTAGTTCGGTGCCGGCAATCGCTGCTCCCTGCTGGTCTGTAATCTGGCCGGAAACGGTGCCGGTGTTAGTTGCCTGCGCCCAAGCCTGGCCGAAAGGCAGGCTCACAGTTAAGCCCGCCACTATTATGAGCGTCTGCAGAATGGATACAAAGCGGCTTCGATAAGCGAGCGCGGAGTTCGGAAACATAAATGCCCCTTCTCAGATCACGAACGCGGAGACCCGTAATGTGAATACAGGAGCAATCGTCCCGCAATTACGAATCTAAGTCAAGGCATCGCCCAAATAAAAATAGCCCAAGCTTCAGGCACGATCTGAAGCCTGGGCTCCTCCGAGAAGCTTTCGTTACTGCTTGGGGGCGGCAGCGGGAGCAGTCGTGCTGGTCTCGCTCTTGACAGCTTTCTTCACGTGCTTGACGTGCTTTTTGCCCTTCTTAACAGTGTCGGTGCTTTGCATGGTTGAATTAGCAGTGGTGTTCTGCGCCTTTTTGCCGGCATGCGGAGCAGCCGAAAGGAAAGGAACCGCCACTACGGTCAATAAAGTGGATGTCAATAACTTTTTCATAATGTTTTCTCCTCCTATGGTTGTGGCGGTTGGTGGCTTGAATGGCACGAAATTGCGGCAGCTTCTAGTTTTTGTTTGATTATTTTTGCTGCCGCTTTCTTCGTCTCTTCTTCCGCCGCTCACAACTCTACTTTGCGTCATTTCCCCTTCCTCCGCCATCACCTCGAATCGTGATTCTTTATCCCGTGTTTTCGGGATAGCCGCGAACTTTTTTTAATGAAACAATCAAAATCGTGCAGCAAACCGATGTGATTAACCGGCATGACTTTCAGCGCTTCTTATTGCTAGGGTTGGGCGTATTTGCTCTGCTCCTGTTCTCCGCTGTTCTCGTGGCCTGGAGATCGGCGCACCAGATTGACCGCGATACCCGAACCTTTGCCGACGAGCAAGTGCTTGCTAAATCAGCTATCGACGATATTGAGCATCAGCAGGCGGATCTCAACAACCGCTGGCTGCAACTCGCGCGCAAAAAGGACGTGGTCCGGCGCGAAGAAATTCTCGATCAATTGACGCAATCCCGGCAGCAGATGAGCAGCGCCCTTGAGTCTGCTTACGCACAAAC
>JAFAZU010000037.1 GCA_019239585.1 Acidobacteriaceae bacterium | reverse complement strand
TTCGGTGAGAGCTTTGCGAGTTGTTTGGCATAGCGGAAACGCAGAATCCTGCAAAGATGTTTAGGAGTAAGTCCCGCTTCTTCATAACAGCGGCGGCGGAACTGACGCGGGCTCAGATTTGCTTGCGAGGCTAGATCATCAACGCTCGCGTTGCCGTGAGCTAAGGTCATGGCTGCAATAGCATGTCCGACTGGGTTGATCGCTGCTTCCGGTACTTTAATTGCCTGGTAAAGCGCCCTTATGCGATGAGGTATTGAATGAAGCTCTCCCAGTTGTGTTAACAGCTCCTTCCCGCGTTGCGGCCAGAGGTCTTGAAGCCCGAAGGAGGTATCGGTAAACTCGCTCAACGGTACTCCGAGAATGCCTCGCGCCATCCCTGGGCGGAAGCGTACGCCGACAGTTTGTGCTCCGGCTTTTAAGGGAAATACTTGTTCGACCGTCATGGCGCCGACAATGCGGAGGCCAAGATCGGGCGAGAAAACAATATCGACACACCCGTCCGGCGGAACTCTGATGCTGGTAGCAGCCGAGACGTCAGCTGACCAGAAACATTCGACAAATGGGCTCAGTTCAATTCTTGGTGAGCATTCGCGATATTGAAGCATTATGATCCCTCCCGTGCTTCCATTTCCGGCAGAATGTCCATCCCCCTCAGCACGCCCAATTGTTTTTGCACTTGCGCCCATTGACGCCGATTCTTTTTCGTGCTGATAGGCGCTTGTGGGTCCGCATAGTAATCTAGAACATCTTGTTTGAGGCCGATAGGCAGCTTCTGTGACGGTTGCCGCGTAAGAGCCTTTAACAGCTTTGCATAGGTCTGGTCCGTCAACCGGTACCCTCCAGGCCGTACCCTTTCTCCTGTGTCTAAATCGCGATTAGGCAGGAGGTTTGGAGCTATGCTTTTTTCGTTGAGAAGTTTTCCCAAGGCACCCGTTGCGGCATTCACGCTTTCGACATACCTTCCGTGGGTTTGAACGGTTGGACCCTTGATAGCCAGCATCGAGAGCGGGCCCACTTTAGGCAGAATGACAATAATCCCGGCAAGCAGGTAAGTGCGGATGCCCGGCTTCTTGCGATATTGATTCCATTCCTTCTCAAAATCCGCATCCGCCAAGTGTTGCTGGAAAACTTGGAATTCCGCATCCGGCGTATCGGGCGGGAAACTGCGCCGGTGCAGAACCACCTCGGCATAGGCGATACGCGGCAGAAAACTGCGCACGGCAAAGCGGTAGCCCCGAACCACGGGACGACGATCACCGAGAACGTGCTGAAAATCGAGGCCATAAGTATTGAAAAAGGCGCTCGCCAGAACCGCTGATGGCACTCTGAGTCCAATGTGCCGCAGATAAGCCGAAGGGGCCATGCGGTGTTTGCTGATTTCGCTGACATCAAAAGCAAATTCCGTTCTGACGTGCGCGTGCGGGTTTTCGTCATACGTGACGGAAGGGCCGTAATGCTTGGCAAGATTCGGGAATTCAACAGCTACTGCCGGATTGACGGCTTTCAGATGGCCAACTGTATCGCCTACATAATGAGAGAGCGCCCCAATAGCAAAAGCAAGCTCGTTCGGATTCTTTGCTTCGCGGAACAGGCTCCGGATGAAATCCGCAGTTCGGACATAGTGCGTCAGATTGCTGAAAAACTGGTTGCTGAATGGGTAATAGCCGAGATCCTGAATAGCGCAGCCGCCGTAAGCGTAAGCATGGGCCCGCTCCAGTTCGGCTTCGGTCGCATGGGGGAAACGGCGTAACAAATAAGGTTTAATGGCGCTGTTCCAATTCAGATCAATGAGTTGTTCATGCGTCTGCACGGAGTAGGCCCATAAGGACTGCCCTAACAGGAGAACAGCCAGGAAGAGTTTTTGCCGCAAAGGCATCGCGGCTACCGTTTGGCCTCTCGATACAATTCGCGAATTTGGCTGTTCAGCGGTTCGTCGTCAAACCAGGCACGAAATGTCAGAATATCTCCTCCCCGGACAGCTTCCCGAAACTCCAGCCACTGTCGCGGGTTGCGCTTGAGATCGTGATTCGGCGCATCTCCAATATACGTTACCGTAAATGCTTCGGGCCAGATCGCTCTTATTTCGGAAGGCGTCTGCAAAGGCTTATACGGCGCTGTGTAGCTCGCTAACGGCGCAGTATACGCATAGTCTTTTGGCCAGATGTTCTCAGGAATAATCAGAACACCCGGCAGCTTTTCCAGCACTTGCGCGAAGCTGGAGGGAGCCGTTGCATCGTTCGGACCGCCGTCGGAATCCACATAAAAAATGTTACAGCCCCAACGCTTTCGGGCATACTGCATTTTTCCGATCATCACGGCCGCTGCTTCCTGTATCGGGACGTCTTTCTGGCGAGGCAGGGATGTCGAGAAATCGAGCCGTTGCGGTCGTATCGTTACACCGCACTCCAAGCCGGCATTCTTGAATTTTCTGAAAAACTCATCCGCTATGGCATCCATCTCCGGAGATAACTTGGAGAGCTGATCGGGGCTGCCTGCATAGCTGGTATCCGGCTGCTGATACTGCTGCCCTTCGAGATCCCAGACAATTGCGCCTTGTGCATTCATGCCTCGCAGCAGTTGAACAGCGCGATCGGCATAAGCCAACAAAGCGCCCCGAAACGCGGCTTGTCCCGCCGTTGTCTGAATATTGATCTCTTTTACAAAATTGTAGTTACGCGGATTCGGAATTGTACTCGCACGAG
>JAFAZU010000492.1 GCA_019239585.1 Acidobacteriaceae bacterium | reverse complement strand
GAGACCGATATAGCGGGCGAAATGAAAATTGTGGAAACGATGATTAATCGGCAGGTGGATGCCTTAGCTTTAGCTCCTTCGGATAGCTCGGCTTTCAAAATTGTCGTTGACCGTGCTGCTCAAGCCCGCATTCCGGTAATCATCTTTGATTCCGGGCTTGATAGCGATAAATACACGACCTTTGTAGCGACGAACAACCGCGCTGGAGGGGCGTTAGGGGCAGACCGTCTGGGGACCATTCTGGGCGGCAAAGGAAAGATTGTGATGGTAAAAACTACTCCCGGCGGCGCATCCACAACCGCAAGGGAGGATGGTTTTCGGGAGGAGCTAAAGGCAAAATTCCCAAGTATTCAAATTCTCGATGAACGCTTCGGTATGGCGAGCATTGCGCAATCTTTAACAGTCGCGGAGAATATGCTGACCGCTCACCCGGATTTGGACGGTATTTTCGCCTCGAATGAGTCAGGAACAGAGGGGGCCAGTCAGGCTGTTAAGGCAAGGGGCAGACGTATCAAACTAGTAGGCTTTGACTCCAGCCCGATGCTGCTGGAGCAATTGCGGGCTGGAGTCATTGATTCTTTAGTGATTCAAGATCCCTTTCGCATGGGCGAAACTGCTGTTGACCAAGCAGTCAAGGCGATCAACGGAGTGAAAACTCCCAAAGAAATGCTTCTCCCTCCGCGCCTCGTCAATGCGGCGAATCTCAACCATCCCGACGTGCAGGCTCAAATCAAGCCGGATTTGGAGCGCTACTTAGGCAGTCCTAGTTCGTAACGCGATAGAAAGTAAGGAGTGAATCGCCGGAGACTGGCGCAGTGGCAGCGCTCAAAAAAGTAACCGTCGAGCCGGTCAGGTTGTAATCTATGCTCTGCATGAGCAGAATGCCATTCTTATACAGCCGGAGGCTGGACGCCGGATTTGGCGCTGACCCTAGCTGAAAAACCAAATTGGTTCCATCAATCGCTCCGCTGGGAACTTGATTATCAACGAAGCTGGATTGGCCCGCCGTACCAATTCGGTAAGATGCCTGCACGAGATCACTCGATTGAGGAACACTGGCCGGCAAAAAGGTAATCGTCGAGCCGGAAAGAGTGAAGTCGCTTCCAGCCTTTTGCAGTACGCCATTGCGGAAAAGAGAAAGGCTCGTTGCCGGATTGGGAGCGTTCGTCAGGTTGAAAACAGCATTCGTTCCGTTGATTGTTCCTTGAGGTATTTCACCATCGAAAAAAGTGGGAACATTACTGGGGGTGCTGGCAGTGCTAGAGAGATTGTTCACGATGTTGGTCAAATTAGCGACAGAACTGGATAACCCATTAACTGTGCTGTTGAATCCGCTAGTAGTGGACATCATCGTATTTAAGGAGTTTGAGATTGCATTCAGATAAGCGCTTAATCCAATCACTTGTCCCATAGCAATCGTACTGGCTCCAGATGATGAGGTTGTACTTGTCACGTTGGCTCGAACTTGGCTCAAAGTTAACGGCGCGCTGCTAACGCCCACCTGCCATGTTTCCACCCAACTTAAACGCCCATCTTTGCTGTTGAAAGTGGCTAGATAGAATCCCGATGACGATGCCGTTACCGAGGGCGCCAAGGAAACGGAAAGCACGCCATTGTAAATCTTAGCGGAGGTGCTGTAGGGGGCTGGAGCGCTGCCCGTGGAAGTTCCCGATCCCGTCCAGGTAATCACAACGGTTCCGTTGAACGGCGATCCGTCGGGATTCAAGACCGTATCGCTGATCTGAGTTAAATTAGACTGCGCCCACGCATGGCCTACAAACAAAGACAGCGTGAAAACGAAAAAAAGTTGCCGGAATTTAATCAAGTTTGCCTCGCTTCGGAATTCGCCGGATACCGGTCGATAACGGCTTCAGTCAACCACGCGCGAGGACTCTTTTGCTGTTGCGTTGACCATTTCTATGTGGTTCCACTGACCCAAGTGGAACCACATCAGCTACTTACAAATAATTGAAGAAATTGCATTCGTTGTGAATGCTTCAGATCGTAATCCTCTCTCCATCGAAACTGGTGAAGACGAAACCGGGAAAGGACTCTGAATAAGTATTCCGTTGGTCTCTCAAAATGCTGATAGCGATCTGCTCGCCCAGTCGAAGCGAAACCTCGTAATCTGAGCGCCAGTGAACAGCAGCGTGATTGCGACCAATCGCGATGTTTGCCGCTAATTTGTTCATTTCTCCGCCTACCGTAAGTTGCGAGGCATCGGCTCCCTGATAAGGAACGAGGGAGAGGCCATCCCCGGAGGGAATGACGGGATTGGGAATCACCCACGATTCATCAAAGAAGGCCTTTACTATCGTTGCGCAGGCTCCCGCTACCGTACCATGTCCTTGCCCATAAGAGGGATGCTGCGGGCAGCCTTCCGGAAAGGCATGCGGCAAAAGATAAGTGCCATTGCGCCCGAAAACTTGTTGAACAGCATTTGAATTGAGAATGTCGGGGTGTAGCGGGTAGGAGCGCTTACTTACGAGGGTGTTGTGAACCAGCCCTCCAAAGGCTTCCGGCCGCAATACCCGGTGTACGAACCATTTTTGGAACCATACGCCCTTAAGGGCACGGGTTGACGCTTCGGCAACGATCGTCTTCAGATGCGGCGGGCCAAACGTGCCAAAGCCCGTCTGTGTTCTCGAATTCCGGTACGGATTTGTGGGCGATAACGGCGCGCCGTTGTCGATTAACCAGAGGCATGCATTGAAATAGGCTTCAAACAAAACATCAACATGAACGTACTGGCCGATATCGCGGCCTGAGCGGACATGGCGGAGTTCCGGGTCATACCGGTTCGGATCAAACGGGGCTTGGCCATTCTGGCATCGCAACCAGGAATCATAATCGATAAGCCAGTCCACGCCTCCCGCTCCTATGGGAAGAGTGGTCTGGAACCGCTGTGTAATTTGCGCAGCGCCGTATTGCAGAGGGAAGTACAGGAACTGCGAAATGTAAGGTCCGATGACATCTTGCGGTGTGAAGCCACGGAAGAGCGTCTGGGCGGAGATCTGGCCTGTTGCCGGATCGCGCGGTCCGCCGTAGTCCGAAAGATGATTCAGCTCTTCGATAGCTTGTTGTGCTAATGGATGGGCGGCATATTGTGAAAACGGCACATCGCGAAGGAGCGCCTGCCAGTACAACTCAACGGCTTCCGCTGCACGCCGCGCACTGGCGAGGGCGGGAGCAGGAGGAATGGAGGTCTGATGCGAGTCTATGCCTTCAAGATCGAAGGCGAGACCCGCCTGGGGATTTACTAG
>JAFAZU010000473.1 GCA_019239585.1 Acidobacteriaceae bacterium | reverse complement strand
GTGCTCCGGCGAAAATAGCGTAGAAACCTGAACTCCCGCTGCGATCATTAAGTCCAGATTGCGCCGTCCCTGGCGGTCCAGCCCGGTATGATTCGTAATCAGGCCGATCCGCTTGCCCTTCAGCTCCGCAAATCCACGCTCCGCCAGCACATCCAGCCCGGTCAGCGTCACAGCATTCCGGGCGACCACGCGATGAACACCAGCTCCGGTAATGGTCTCGTTATAACCGGTCAGCGCCACGGTCTGCGGCACATCCATGCCGAAGGTAGCCGCCACGGCCGTAGCCACACGCGAACGCAGGCTGCTCAGTGACTTTATCCCATGCGGGTGAACCACATTCGTCAGCAGAATCACAAACGAATTGGTGGTGGGATCGATCCACAGCGAAGTGCCGGTAAACCCGGTATGTCCAAAGGAACCAATCGGGTATAACTCGCCACGGTTGCTGGAGTAGGGAGAGTCGATATCCCAACCCAGCCCGCGCAGGATCGGCTGGTCTGCCGGACTGCCTGGAGTCGTAAACTTCCGAACGGTCAAAGGGCTGAAAAGCCGAACACTCCCCAACTGCCCCTGTCCTAGCAGCATTTCCGCGTAAAGAACCAGATCATCGGCCGTCGTAAACAGCCCGGCATGACCGGCCACGCCCCCTACATAACGCGCTCGCGGATCATGCACCACCCCACGCAGCGGAGCACCCGTGGGCTTGTCTATCTCTGTAGGAGCAATGCGCCCGCGAAGATCGGGGGAGGGCAAAAACCCCGTATCTTTCATGCCCAGCGGCGCGTAAATCTCCCGTTTGGCAAACTCCGCCACTGTTGTGCCGGAAAGCCGCTGAACAATTTCGCCAAGCAGTTGAAAGTTGATATCACTGTAAATGAAGCGGGCACCCGGCGGAGCAACCGGTTTTGTATTGAGGCATTTGGCAAGCGCTATCCCGTAGCCCTCATTGGGGGCCAAGTCGATATCCGGGGGCATCCCTGAAAAATGTGTCATCAGCAGACGGATCGTAATATCGCTCTTTCCGCCCTGGAACTCCGGAAGGTACTTCGTCACTGGATCGTCCATCCGGATCTTGCCCTCCTCAAACAGCTTCATCAGGGAGGGTGTGGTCGCTACCACCTTGGTCAACGAGGCGGCATCAAAGATCGTGTCAACTGTCATCGGCTCGCGTACCGGGACTAGCGACCGGAACCCATAGGCTTTCCGGTAAACAACCTGCCCATTATGCCCAACTGCCAGCACCGCGCCGGGAATCAATTCGGTACGGACTGCCTCATCAATAACAGGATCGACGCGCGCCGCCAGTTCCTGGATTTCCGGGGTTTGGGCTGCCACTGCGCCCGCCCCGATCAGAAGAAAAATAAGCGACCTCATGGGGAATTACCAGACTAACTCGTTCGACTCAGAACAATCCTCTTGCACATTTACGCACACGTGTGCATAATAGAACCTGAGGTTCTTACCAGATATGGCTGCTGTACTCGAAAAACAACCTTTGCAGGAACTGGATGAATGGGATGATTTTGTCGCTTCCCGTTATAAAGAAGGAAAGTCAGAAGAAGAATTCCGCAACTACAAAGCCGATGCCAATCCGACTGTAACCGAGTTCTACCGTCAAAACCATGCTTATCAAACTCTGGATTTCGTACTTGGGAAAAAGGCCGAATACAGCGGCTCAGCTCGCGGCAAGAAGAGCATCTGGGAGATGGCGGAGTACCTGAATCAACTGGTGGATGACAGCGACCCGGATACCGATCTGACTCAAATTGAACACTTACTGCAAACCTCCGAGGCGATTCGCAAGGACGGCCACCCCCGGTGGTTTGTGCTGACCGGTTTTGTGCATGATTTAGGTAAAGTTCTTTGCCTGTACGGGGAGCCTCAATGGGCTGTGGTCGGCGACACATTCCCAGTCGGCTGCGCCTATTCCGATCAGATTGTTTTTCCCGAGTTTTTTGCCGCCAACCCGGACAGCAAAGTACCGGAATACCAGACCCAGTACGGCATCTATGAGCCAAGCTGCGGCCTTGATAAAGTCCACCTTTCCTGGGGACACGACGAATACATCTATCAGGTCACCCGCAACTACCTGCCGGAACCGGCCCAATACATGTTGCGATATCACTCGTTCTATCCAGCTCACAAGCACGGCGCTTACAAGCACTTGATGACACAGCACGACGAGCGCATGTTCGACTGGGTACGCGCCTTTAATCCGTACGATCTCTACTCAAAAGGCCGTGAGCGTCCCAATATGAAAGAGATTCTGCCCTATTATCAGGATTTGGTTGCCGAATTCTTCCCGGACAAAATCGATTGGTAACAAGCTTAGATGAATTGTTAATTGTTGATCTGTTCCGTGATCGTCACAGGCGCGGCGAGCCGGAAAGCCAAGCGAGTTTCGGTAGGTAACGTTGTCGGTCTGCCGCGTGTTGCCAGCACAATTCCGGTTCCAGCCGCGCCGCCCGCGCTTGCGCCGATAGCAGCTCCTTTGCCTCCGCCGGCAATGGCCCCGATAATAGCTCCGAGGGCTGCGCCACCCGCAATTTTAGCGGCATCCGAGCCGACGCTGCTAGGGCCTCTTTTGTCATACAGATCGGTCTCGATGCGGACGCGTTGGCCATCCGTTGTATTGATTTCCGTTAAGGCTAAAGTGAGGCCGGACAAGCCTTCAATTCGTCCTGCCTGTTGCGCATTAACAACTTTGCCCAGCACTTTTGAGCCCCGGTCAGCGATGATGAAACCGTCCACGATGATCTGGTTTTCGAGTGTCGCCCGAAACGTATCACCAGTGTAGTTGTGGTCCGAAGCCAGGGTTTCACCAAGGCGGATTTGCAAGTTTGTTCCCGTCTGCAGTGTAACGATGTGCGACTGCTGAACGGCAGGGAGAGCTGGGACATCTGACTCTGTCGGAGCGGGATTGGGCATCGGCGGCAGCGGAGCGGGTTCGTTCACTGCCGGAGTGGGCGTCTTGGCGGGCACTGAGGATGGGGGAACCCCGGTCGCAGGATAGGTTTGCGCGATAACGGTGATCGGTTCCCGCTCTGGCTTCTTGACAGGACGGACGGGTTTTGGCCTGACTGCGGCCCTCTTCGGCAATGCTTTTGGCTGCTCTTTGACTGGAGTATTAGTTTCAGTTTTAGGTGCCGGTGGAGTGTCCGGTTCCGGCGATTGGTTCTCCTCCGGAGTGAGAGGAGCTACATTCGATGGCTTTTCGGGAACTTCGTTAGTTCGAACATAGAGCAGCGCGCTTCCCAGCGCAACCACCACGCCGATCACGAACGCAGCGGCAATTTTGACCAGACTGGACGATTCCACAAGTACACCCCGCTATAAGGGAAACGTAATTTTATAACCTTGCGTTTCAAGCGGGAAAGTTAAAATAGAGTCATCGAATGACGGACCAGTACGCTTTTGACTTTCCGCGCTCGTACCAGGTCGGATCGATTCCCATCAGCCCGGCGACGGTGCTGGCGCCCATGGCTGGAGTAACCGATACGGTGTTCCGCCGGTTGATCCGCAATCAGGGCGGCTGCGGCCTGTTGATGACCGAATTTACCAGTTCGCATGGGGTGGTCAGCACGAAAACGGCGAAAAAGCAGACCCGGAATTTCCGCTACCTTTATTTTGAGCCCGAAGAACACCCGATCACTTGCCAGCTTTTCGGCTCCGATCCCCGCGTTATGGCCGA
>JAFAZU010000378.1 GCA_019239585.1 Acidobacteriaceae bacterium | reverse complement strand
TCGTCGGCTAAATAAGTATCGAGATCATGAAACCGGCCTTCCCGCCAGCAGCGGTCCATATCTTCGACAAATTTGGTGAAATCGGTATCGGACATATGGAAGGTATTGGCTACCTTACTGTAACGGTTCTACCATTTCCGTATAGTAGCTGCTTGAGATATGAAAACGCTAATGAATCCCGCAAATCAGCAAGAGATATTTGGTCGTATTGCCAGTTTGTCCGAAACTGATGGCAGGAGATGGGGCAAAATGTCCGTTAATCAAATGCTATGCCATCTTACCGATGGATATCTCGTGGGGTTGGGCGAGAAAACGGTAAGTCCAGCAACCGGCTTTTTGCAGCGAACACTTATCAAGTGGATTGCGTTACAGGCTCCCTTGCAATGGGCCAAAGGATACCCGACCCGACCGGAAGTAGAGCAAGGCAGAGGTGGTACTCCGCCTATAAGCTTTACGCAAGATCAACAAAGATTGGTTTCCACTCTTCATCGCTTTTGTCATAATTTACAGGAACCATGCACGCCTCATCCCACTTTCGGACTGATGACGCGGGAGGATTGGTGGCGTTGGGGGTATTTGCACGCTGACCATCATTTAAGGCAATTTGGCCGCTGATACCAATTTCAAGTTAGTGTAAGGGATAACCGCAATGTTCAAACCGGGCTATTGCATCTCGTAGGAGGCAAATAACACAGCTTCCAGATGGGCGTCCGGTGATTCGACAGATTGCGTTTACAAGCCATTAATCTACGCCCCACCCGGAGCCGCAAACGAAGTGACCGGTTTAGAAGGTTCTGTTCCAATCCAAATCGCTCTAAAGCGACTCCAGACGATTTTCAACAACCCGGCTAGAATCAAAATCACTGAGTTTCAAGAGTCCGGCGGCTGCTATCTCCAGGGCTTTGCGGGGCATAAGACCGATCAGTTCGCTTTCTTCCACCTCTACACCGTACTCCGCTGCTAACCGTACCACTTCCAGAAAGACGACATGAATGGGGGTTTGTTCGAAATCGGTGAGGTTCATCGACACCTGCACGATGCCGCGAGAGGGCAAAGCAAGACCAAGGGCCTTCACAGCAGGTAAGCCGCCGCTGCTCGCTCGAATTTGTTTAGCAATAGCTTTGGCTACGCCGAGATCTGGCGTGCGCAGGTTGATGTTGTAAGCAATCAGGAATTTGCGGGCGCCGACAATCACGGCTCCCGCTGTGGGGTGTAACGCGGGTCCTCCGAGGTCGGGAGCTTTAGCTGTGTCGGTGAGCGCCTCAGCACGCAGCCCTTCAAATTCACCCCGGCGTACATTTTCCAGCTTTTGGCGCTCGGGACGTAAGGCTGCGACTTCGTAGAAGTAAACAGGAATGCCCAGTTCGTCCCAGATACGCTTCCCTGCCCGATGTGCGAATTCAATGCAGCTTTCAAGAGAAGTTGCCCCGAGCGGAACGAACGGTAGCACGTCCAACGCGCCTAAACGCGGATGAGCGCCCGTGTGGTGATTGAGATCGATCAGTTCGCGCGCTACATGGGCAGCGCGCAGCGCGCTTTCGATAACGGCTTCGCTCCGTCCGGCAAAAGTAATGACGCTGCGGTTATGGTCGCTGTCACTTGTCCGGTGGAGAATGGATGAGCCTGGAACCGAAGCTATAGCTGCCGCCAGCGCATCGACTTTGGAACCGTCACGACCTTCTGAGAAGTTAGGAACGCATTCGACTAGCAGGTCCTTCAACAGGCGCTCTCCATCGAGTTCTATTTAAAACCATAGCGCCATCACGAAACACCATAGCGACGTGATTGATGCCGAACTGGCGCGGGATTTCCCGATAATCCGTCACGTTCAGGATCAGCAGGTCAGCTTGTTTGCCGGCTTCCAGACTGCCGGTGATATCTCCATAGCCTGCGGCATAGGCCGCGTTAATAGTAGCAGCGCTCCACGCTTCTTCCGGAGTTAATCCGAGCCGGGCCACAGCGAGCGCAATAGACATTTGCATACTGAAATTACCTGCAGCGACGGATTGATATCCGCTGGACAGAGCAATCGCCGCACCCGCGTCTACAAGATCGCGGCCCGCCGTGCCGACCGGCCCTTCGAAAAGACGTTTACCGGCGGCCAGCACCGTAATGGCAGGAGAATTCCCCAGCGCCTCGGGCGATAACGAATCGAAGTCGTACAGGCAAACCGAATGAGGATTCAGGGAATGGAGCAACCCGACAAAGTCATCGGCCGAATGGCCTGACCACAACAGCTTTAATAAAAGCCCGGCAGCTTGGGCCGTCACGATTGCATCCACATCGTAATCCCCTTTATCACGCGGCGCGACAGCAATACTGTCAATCAAGTTGCGCCGGATCAGGATTTCCAGAGTGGGTCGCAGATCACTAGGCGCGAGGCGGCCATTCTGGGAGCCGAGCCGCCATGTCCGCGTCATGCGAACCGGAGTGCTCCCAATTTTGGCCAGCTTTCTTATAACAGCAATATCGGCGTGAAAACTCCAGTTGTCAGCGCTTCCTTTTACGTCCGCCGTAATGGTGCCATGTTGCAGGCAGGACCGGAGCAAAAGCAAACTTTCGTCGTAGAAATCGGCGGTTCGTTTCGGCTGATTGGGGGATTCGGGGCGTTGCAGACTCAAGTGTAAATTCGCGTCAACAAATCCGGGCGTAATGATTCGGTCCTCTACCGGAATCTCCAGCGCACCCCGAGCTGTTTTTAAATTTTCAATGCGGCGAGTAGGACCAACAGAGGCAATCACGCCGTCCTGAATGAGAACCGAACCGTCCTCAATGATTTGTAGATCTCGAAGAGCGGCGCCACGGCGTGCGCTGTCTGGACCCCGCAATGTTAACAGTTGCCGGGCCCCGCGAAGCAGGATGGATTGCGGCAAAACAAAAAAATTTTCTCTTAATTGCGCGATTAAACAACAGTATTGCTTATCTGTTTAGCAAAAACGCTGAAGAATCGATAGTCTTGCCAAAAGGTGTATAACGTGATAGCAATTGTCAGCCCGGCAAGAACCTTCCAAACCGTTTCGCGCGGCGAGTTCGGGAGGTTTGGCAAACCTCCGACCAGTCCTATGAAAAATCCCCCGGCAAATCCGCCGATGTGGGCAGCAATATCAATGCCCGGCAGAAAACTGAAGATCAGGGCGTAAACGGCCCAGCGCCCATAGTAAGCACGGACCGCTTGCGCCATGGGATCGGATCTTTGCCGCAGACCCATCGCCAGCATAATGCCGATCAAGCCGAAGCAGGCTGCGGAAGCGCCAATGGAGGGAGCGCTCGGATGCCATAGCAGACTCAACCAGAAACCGGTAATCGTCGAAAAGATATAGGCCACGATTAAACGGCTGGTTCCATAAAACTGCTCGACTTCGCCAACCAGATCGAAAAGCGCCCACGAGTTCATGGCAATGTGCAAAATCCCGCCGTGCAGAAAGCCGGCTGTAATTAAGCGCCAGGTTTGACCAGAGTGAATCAAGGGAGTGTATTTTGCTCCCAGGCCGACCAGGGTGCCAAAATTGATCGACTGAGGCCCGCTGTTGAAAAGTCGGTAATTCACGATCAGTTCAATTAAAAAGAACGTGATGTTGATGAGAAGAATGACAACGCTTGTCACATTCGCGCGCGGCAGAAACGAAGCGGCAATCTGCGAGCTTCGCAAATCGACAGCGCGTGGACCGAGCTGAGCGCCGCAGTACGGGCAGACACGGTCGGTAATATTAATGAATGCCCGGCAGTTCGGGCACATGCGGCGCTTTTCCACGGCTTCATTGTAGCCGTTGCTAACTGCTCCGCCTGGTAGAATCAGGATTCGCATGAACAAAACTGAGGAGGAATGCCGCGAAGACCTTGTTCGTGTCTGCCGCCTTGTGTATGACAAGGGCTGGGTTGCCATGAACGACGGAAACGTGAGTATCCGGCTCGACAATGACCGCATTCTCTGTACGCCGACGGCGATCAGCAAAGGAGCTGTGACGCTGGACGACGTGATTGTGTGTGACATGGCGGGCAACAAAATCGAGGGCCGCCGTGAACGTACCAGCGAGATCACTATGCACATCACGATCTACCGGAAGCGGCCGGATGTTCGTTCCATTGTGCATGCCCATCCACCGGTAGCGACAGGCTTTGCAGCGGCAGGGCGGGCGCTGGATAAGGCGCTGCTGCCGGAGGTGGTAATCCACCTGGGCGCGGTACCCTTGGCGGCTTACGGTTTGCCGGGCACTCCGGCGCTCAGTGACGGCATGATGCCTTATCTCGATAATTATGATGCGTTGCTGCTGGAAAATCACGGCTGCACCGCCTGGGGAAAAGATGTCTGGCAGGCGTTTTACCGGATGGAGATGGTGGAACACTTCGCCCGTATTACGTTTGTTGCCGAGATGCTGGGCGGGGCGCGCTGCCTGCCGCG
>JAFAZU010000291.1 GCA_019239585.1 Acidobacteriaceae bacterium | reverse complement strand
CACGTTTAAAAGCGCCTCTTTATCTCGGACAGGTAACGGCAGCGCTTCCCCGGATTAATAAAAGATACGAACGGCTGCCAAATTCATGCCGAAAATCCGCAGGTATACATAGGAGCAATCACCCATGCTTTCTTGCGGCCTCTTCGTTCGGATTTTATGCATTGTTACCGGGATTACATTATTCCAGTGCGCAGCAAATGGCCAGTCTCTTCCTAATCTTTTCCCGTTCCCCAATGCAACTGGTCTTCTCGAAACGTATAACACGGCAGGCGATTCGGTCAGTTTAACCGGGCCATTCTTCCAATGCCTCGTAGTTCGTCACGAGTAATTCACGGAGTAGAGTAGCCGGAGGATCTGGGAAAGGAGGCGGTCGCCGCGCGCCGTTTCGCCGGTGCCGCTGGGAGCGTGAAAAGCGATCGGGTCCGACTCCCTGCTGAGGAACGGGATCCGCGCAGGCAAAGGCTGGGCGGCGGGAAAGCCGCCCGCGCGCGCAACGGATCACGGGGGTGCTGGACCACGTGCCCAGGCACGGGCCGGCGGCGGGAGCTGAGGAGGAGAAAGCGAAGCTGGGCAGCGGACACGCAAGGCGGCGCGCGCCTGACCCTCGCTGGGCCGTTCCTCAGCGCCGAGCCACGCCTTAAGCTCAACCCACTCTCCCCTGCCCTCCAGACGTGACGAACTACTAGCACTAGAATTGTGGCCGGCTGTGATGAAAGAGCAGCAAGGGGGCGAGATCAAACTTCAGGTGCAAGTGACTGCCTCACCACAGAATGCGGCGGCTCGGGTTGTGTTGTGGACCGGTGCGACCCTGCTGATCACAATCCTCGTGGGGCTGATTTGGTGGACACTCCGGCCAGCTCCGTCATCCTTGCTCGATGGCTCTACTCGGCCTTCGACCGATCGTGAGGTGAACGATCAGTTCAACCTGGCATTCCGTTTCCTTGCCGTTCAGAACGATATTCCGCTGGCACGGAGAACGTCAGAACGAGCGATAGCACTCGATCCGAACTTTGCTCCTGCTCACCTGCAGCATGCACTTTTTACTGTTATCGAGTTTTTCGCCGGTTACACAAACGATTCCAAGTTGCTCCTCGAAGCGGAAGAAGAGGTGCATCGGGCGGAGCCGAAAGTGTCCGATACAGACGGCCTGCTCCTGAATGCCAAAACCGCCGTTTATCTGTCCCAAGGACGCCTGGACCGGATTCCCTTCGCGAAACTGGAGGACTTTTCGCGCCAGGGTGGAGACCCGACTTGGCTTGCGATCCTGCGCATGCTCGGCGGCCAGACGGACGAGTCAATGAAACTGCTTCGTGGCTGGCTCGAGCGTCGTCCGCTGGACAACCCGGCACGGATGTTTATGGGAGAGTTGCTGCGCAGCAAAGGGGATACGACGAATGCGATCCGGTTCCTGGAGCGCACCTTGCAACAAGGACCGCGGCACATGACGCCCGCTTTATACCTTTCGCTGGCCTACCTGGATGCTGGTCAACCCAATCAAGCCAGAGCCTTGCTGCTGCGCATGCGACCGGAATTTGAGAAGAACTACTTGTGGCGGCACGCATGGGCGATTCTGCTTGCGGCCGGAGGGAAGCACAATGAAGCTTCGCAATTCATGGATGAAGAGAATTTGAAATTCGCCCGATTCGCCTGGACAGTGTGGTCTTCAACCGCAGATTTCTATACGTTATAAGGCGACAATGTCAAAGCACTGGAGTGGCTGCAGTTCGCCGTGAGTCGGGGGGATGAACGCGCGTTCTACTTCCGCCGCAACCCGCGATTATTAGCGTTGCATGACGACGCACGGTTTCAGTTATTGCTTCATGATCTGGAGTTGCGACAAGCAGCTTCTCGGTAACGACGGCAAACTGCGATTGTGGTTGGAAGAGCACCAAGCGGCCCACGTGCTGGGAGTGAGCGGGAATCACTTTGTCGTCATCGGCTGGAAGCAGCAAAAAGTCAGCACCGTCGCCGCCCAGTTTCCGCCGGACGCTTGGCAGCGGTGGAGCGCGGGCCACGGCAGCAAGGGACCGAGCATGGCGGTACGCTGTACACGGCGGACCGTGATTTCGCCCAATTTCCCGGCCTTTGCTGGACAAATCCACTGCAACCAAGCGCGTAAAGGGTATCAATTCTCCTGCTCCAAACAGGAGTGAACGGACGAGATGAGATAAACGTCGATAAGAACTAAACTGCTTATTGCAAAACCATCACCTGTATCTTTGATCCCTCTGCTCCTCCCAGGTAAACCCGCTCCGTCGCCTTTGCAAAATCGCTTGCCAGCGCATTTGTGATATCCACAAACTTTTGCGGATTGCGGTCCGTCAGCGGAAACCACGAACTTTGCACCTGAATCATAATCCGATGTCCGGCGCGAAAGGTGTGCAGAACGTCCGGCATCTGAAACGTGATCCGGTCCGGTTTTCCCGGTTTAAAAGGAACCGGCGTTTCAAAACTCTTGCGGTACTTCCCACGAAACGGTTCTCCTCGAACAAGCTGCTGATACCCGCCTAGTTGGATCGCGTTGGCGAGTTGCGCCCGCGCCGCAGCCGGGCCCGGCGTGCCAGGCGGATTCGAAGCGGCATCATAGTCCGGAAAGTTGCCGGGATACACATCAATCAGCTTTACATCAAAATCCGAATCGGTTCCTGACGTTGATACTTTCAGATCAACCGTAATCGGACCAGCAATTGTCACGTCATGATCCAGCGGTTCGCTCTTATAAACCAACACATCCGGGCGTGTCGCGGCAAAGCGTTGGTCCTCGGTCATGTAGTCATAACGCATGCCCATCAGCACATGGCCAATATAGGGCACCGGTTTGGCCGGATCGGACTGATACTCGTCAAAAGTCTCTGCTGAGGATGATGTCGGGGAAATTTTCCCCTGGGCTCCCAAAAACCAGTCCGTACACTTCGCCGTTTTGGGCGGCCAAGCATCGAAACGCCGCCACTGATTAACGCCCGTCTCAAATACCCACGCTTTGGGCATCTTGCTATCGCCTTTGCCCTTCAGATAGTAAAGAAAGAACGGGAACTCAATCTTTTCCCGGAAGTAAACCGCCGTCTTTGATCCGAAACTGACGTTGCCTACGTGATCTCCGTCTCCACGCGCAAAACCGCCATGTGTCCACGGGCCGACCACCAACAAATCAGAAGGCGGCGAGTTCTTTTCCATAAAGTAGAACTGCCGGAATAGTCCCTGCGGATCTTCCGCATCAAACCAGCCACCTACCAGCATTACAGCGGGTTTTACATTCTTCAGGTACTTCCAAACGGAGCGCGCTTGCCAGAACTCGTTATAAGTGTTGTTTTTGACATTCATCTCCCAGTAAGGATTGCCATGTTTGAAATACCGTTCGTCGGCATTGGCGAGCGTGCCCATTGATAAGTAAAAGTCGTAACCATCGGGCGTATGGTAATCAAACGGCAGCATCGGCGCGGGAGGGGCAGGCTCCTCGCCACGCGGACGAAAACCCTGGTACATGCTGAAGCGGGCCGCCAGCATGAAAGCGCCATTGTGGTAGATGTCATCGCCTAGGTAGTAATCCGTCACGGGAGCTTGCGGAGAAACCGCTACCAGCGCGGGATGCGAGTTAATCATGGCCGCTGTTGCAAAGAAACCCGGCTGTGAAATACCCCAGATCCCTACTTTTCCTGTATTGCTGGGAACGTTCTTAATCAGCCAATCAATGGTGTCGTAGGCATCCGTGCTTTCGTCCGTATCCTTCGGCCCATTCTTCACCGGGTTTTGTGGTCGCGCAATCGTGAAATCACCTTCGCTCATATACCGGCCCCGTACATCCTGATAAGCAAAGATGAACTTTTCCCGGCTAAATAATTCAGATGGCCCCAGGTTGGCCGGATAATGGTCCTCGCCATAAGGAGCGATACTGTACGGCGTTCGCACCAACAGGATCGGATAGGTGCGTCCATCGGAGGCCACATCTTTCGGAATGTAGACTGCGGTAAACAGCTTGACGCCATCCCGCATGGCAACGCGGTACTCGTACTTGGAATAGGTTTCACGAATAAAGGGAACTCCGGAAGGGTTGTCTGCCGCCATTGCCGCGCACGCAAACAGCAGGAAGGTAATCGTTAGGCGCATGTTCATTTAGGACCAAAAGAGCTATGCTGATTGTGGCAAACTTCAACTCGTGTGAAAACTAAAACTTCGCCTACAGCCTACGTCTTACTCTTTCTGCTGATAGCGATCACACTCGCCTATCAACTGGCAGGTTCAGTATCGCAGATTGACAGCTTGTTTGATTTGCGCAAGCACGCTCGTCATCCTTTTGAACTGGACTTTAACAACTTTGCTATCTCGCAAGTTTATCCAGAAGCTCAAACTGCCGGAATTGCCAAAGGCGATGTTGTCGATGAGCTGGACGGTCGCGCTCTATCGGGAGTATATCGATGGCGAGAGATCACGTGGTACGAGCATTCTGGCGAGGTTCTACGGGTTAAAGCGCATACCCAGGGGGGCAAAACGAAGGACACCAATATCTTGCTACAGCGCCCAAGTTCTCGACCTTCTTTCGCTGAATCCGCCGTCATCATCTTTCTCCGGATTGTTATACCGTTCTTTTGCTTGTTGCTGGGCTACTGGGTGGTTTTAGCGCGGCCGTGGGATCGTAATGCCTGGTTTATCTTTGTTCTGCTGGCTTTCCCTCAGTCCTTTTCTGCTGTTTCATCAGCGATTTGGTGGCCTGGCTGGTGGCTGACCCTGCGCGTGGTATGGCACTTGACTCTAGAGGCGGCTGGCCCGATTGCCCTGCTTTGGTTTGGGTTTTACTTCCCGGAACGCTCTCGTTTTGATTTCCGTTTTCCGTGGGTGAAATGGGTCATCTCTGTTTCCATTTTGCTGTGCTTAGCCACTGCCTTCTGGACGGATTACGGTGAGTGGTACGACAGAGCGGCGGTGCCGTGGCGCTCCCAGGTTGATCTCGTGAATAGTTATGTCTGGAGCACCCTGACCGTGTGCTGTCTACCCTTTTACGCGCTTGCTGTGATTGACAAACTTCGATCAGCGTCCACGGCGGACGCACGGCGTCGTATGCGCGTGCTGACCGCCGGGTCTGCTGTCGGGATAGGGTCGGCGTTGGTGATATGGACTATCCTGCCTTATTTTGGTGTTGAGCCCGAAAAACTTCAATGGCTGGTTTACACGAGCGCCCTATTGTTTCTCACTTTTCCGCTCAGTCTCGCCTACGTCATCATTGTTCAGCGGGCGCTGGACGTACGCATTCTTCTGCGCATTGGAACGAAGTATGCGCTCGCCAGAACAACCCTCCTCATCATTGAATTCGTGCTCGCCATCGTGCTCATCTACTATTTCATCGTGCCCGTATTTGGCCGCGAGCACAAGCATGTATGGGACGTTCTGCTGTCTCTTGCGGCATTTACTGTTCTGATCTGGCTTTTTGCCTTACGCGGCAGCGTCAGCAGTCGCTTGCAAAACTGGCTGGACCGGAAGTTCTTCCGCGAAGCATACAATGCCGAACTCCTTCTTACTGAATTAGCGGAACAAGCCCGGCGCTACAAAGAACCGCAAACACTTCTCAATACTGTTGCGTCCCGTATCTCCGAAGCCCTGCACGTGCCGCAAATTGCCGTATTCCTGCGCAATGGCGAGCGCTTCCAGTTACAACAAGCCATCGGACTCAACCTTCCCGCCCATATCGAGATACCAGCCAATTTGGCTGTACCACGAGCAGGCACTCGCAACGGGCACTCGGAAATATCCAAACCTGCCCAGCAACTGCTCACCGAGACCAATGCCGAAGTTGTCCTTCCTCTGCAGGGTCGCGAACGTTTGATGGGCCTGATGACTCTCGGCCCGAAGCAATCGGAAGAAGCGTATTCCGCTTCCGACTTGCGTCTCTTGGGTTCGGTCGGCACCCAAACCGGCTTGGGGCTGGAGATTACCGAGCTTGCCAACTCTCTCGCGGAGGAAGCCGCGCAGCGTCAGCGCATTGTTCGTGAGCTGGAGATTGCCCGTGAAGTACAGCAACGTTTATTCCCCCAACAAATCCCCGTTCGCGATGGCATCGATCTAGCCGGTTACTGTCGGCCTGCGCTCGGAGTGGGCGGCGACTACTACGACATGATCGACTTCGAAGACGGCAGGCTTGGCCTAGCAATCGGCGACGTTTCCGGTAAGGGTATTTCGGCGGCATTGCTCATGGCAAGCTTGCGTGCCTCCTTGCGCGGCATGGCTACTGATAATCCTGGTCATCTCGCCCCGCTCATGAAAAAGCTGAACCGGCTCGTCTATGAATCATCAGCGGCTAACCGTTACGCTACCTTTTTCTTTGCCACTTATCAGCCGCAAACACGCGAGCTTCGTTATGTAAACGCAGGTCACAATCCGCCAATAGTCCTGCGCTGTTCCGGTCAGGGCCGCGAAGTGTTGCGCCTGGAAGCGGGTGGTCCTGTGATTGGTTTGCTGCGAGATTTAGCTTACACAGAGCAAACACTACGGCTTCAAGCGGGAGACATTCTGATTGGCTACACGGACGGTATCAGCGAAGCCATGACGACTGAAGACGAGGAATGGGGAGAGGAACGGATGCTCGGAGCCGCCGAGACGGCCTGCAATAAACCTGCAAGCGAGATCATCGGTCGCATCTTCGCAGCTGCCGACGATTTCACAGCCGGTGCGACGCAACATGACGACATGACCCTGCTGGTAATGAAAGTTACTGCCCCGCGCTAAACGTGTTGCAAGCCGAGAGCCGTCCGGAATCGAGTCCTCGCTGAAACCATTCCTCGCGCTGCGCCGAGGAGCCATGCGTAAACGATTCGGGGCTCACGCGTCCCGTCGCCATGCGCTGCAACCGGTCGTCCCCAACCGCCGCGGCCGCACCCAAGGCTGACCGTACATCGCTGGCGTCGGTGATCCTGCGCTGCTGCGTCGAATGCGCCCAAATCCCGGCAAAACAATCTGCTTGCAACTCTAAGCGCACGGAAAGAGGATTCGCAGCGCTGGGGTTACGCTCCTGTAACATTCGCACTTTCGGCTCAATTCCCAGAATCTTCTGCACATGATG
>JAFAZU010000727.1 GCA_019239585.1 Acidobacteriaceae bacterium | reverse complement strand
TAGTACTACAACGTTAAGTTTTTACGGGCTACGTGCTTCCGCTCCGCAGTAGAGACCGTGGCCCGTCCAGGTGGCCAGCAATCGCTGGATTTCACGCCGGGTTTGCGGCAGCGTCCAGGGTGCTTTTGCGCGCCCTCCGCTTCTGCTCCAGCCGGAGAAACAGGTGCGCCAGCATCACCATCGTCACATGATGGTGCCAGCCCGTCCAACTCCGTCCCTCGAAGTGATCCAGCCCTAGCTCTTCCTTCATCTGTTGATAGTCCTGCTCCACCCGCCAGCGTCCCCGTGCCGTGACCACCAGTTGCCGCAAACCCGTACTTTTCGGCAGATCACACAAGTAGTATTTGACCGGCTCCGGGTCGTCTGCCGGCCACTCCACCAAGAGCCACACCTCTTTCCCCGGTGCCTGGCCGTGGTTCCAGCCGTGAGCAGTCTGCACCCGCCGGGCCCAGAAACGTGATGTGAGCGGACCGTGGCTGCCTTCGCGCCATCTCACTTTCCTGAATTGCTTCTGGTTCGCTATGGCCAGTTCTTTCACCGACACTGGTTTCTGATCGCCGAAGCGCATACCTTTCGTGGGACGCCCGCAACCGTTGCCTGCCGGGGTGGCTCCCTCGGGCGGCTCCGGCCAGACCGCCAAGGATTTACTGATTCCCACCGCATAGGCCAGGCCACGGTGTGCCAACTCCTCCCGGAACGCCGTGACCTCCCCATAGCTGGCGTCTGCCAGTACCGCAGAGGGCTTTTCGAGTCCCCAACTCAATGCTTGCTCGATCAGTCCTAAAGCCAGTTGCCAGTTCGGCTGAAAGCCCACCGTCTCGGGCACACCGGCGGCTTGACAACGCGCTTTGTCATCGGTCCACTCCTGGGGCAGATACAGACGGAAGCCCAGCGGCGAACTACCCCGGGTATCGGTGCGGTGCAGGCTCACGGCAATCTGGCAGTTCGCGATCTTGCCCAGCGTACCCGAGTACTGGCGCGCCACCCCGACCGAGTGTTCACCCTTTTTCGGAAATCCGGTGTCATCGATAATCCAGGCCAGCGCAGACGGGAACCTGCGCTCGACGCGGGCCGCCATCTGTTGCCAGAGCGGGAGCCAGTCCCACGGGCTTTGGTTGAGGAACTGTTGTAAGCTTTGTTCGTTGCCGTCGGGCAGACGCGTCGCCATCGCGCCCGCGCTTTTGCGCTCCCCATCCAGCAGGAGGCCGCGCACATAGACACCGCCCCACTGCCGTCGATCCTTCCGCCCCAAGGGGGCCAGCATCTCGGTCAGAAACATCTCCAAGCGCGCCCGACCGGCTGCCAATTGTTTCGTGGTCACACTCTATGAGATGAACCAAGCCATTAGCCAGTTGCAAACTTAACGTTGTAGTATTAGGTGGTTGAATAACTGGTGCTGAAAGGCGTGTAGAAGGTCCAGCCGCTATCAACGACGCCGCGAAAAAGCGCATAGATCGTTACTGCGGCGCCAAGCATGAAGACATACCAACTGAACAGGTTGAGCTTTGGGAAAGCCAGGTCTTTCGCTCCAATCGCCATCGGGATAAAAAGTTGCCGAGCGTATTGGGAATGGATGGAATCAGGAAAACCAGACCATGATGATTCCGTGCATGGTGAACATTTTGTTATACGTCTCGGGACTGAGGAGCTGATCGCGCGGCGTCAGGAGGTTCAGGCGCATCAGGAGCGCAAAGAAGCCGCCAAGGAAAAAGAATGCGGTAATCGACCCGGTATAAAGAATCGCGATACGTTTGTGGTCGGTAGAGAAAAACCAGGACAGAACCCCTTGTTTTTCGGTGAGATAATTTTTTTCGACGTGTGCTTGAACTGTTTGGATCATCAGCGCGACTCCACTTGCGAGCCGGATATTGAGGTGGCTCCGGGCCCGGCAATGCCCTTCTCCGTTCCGTAATTTTTGGGAGCGGTTCCGGAACTGGAAGGCTGCTGCGTTCCCGGCTCCGGTCCCAGCGCTTTGATATAGGAGATCAAGGCAACCAATTGTTCTTCTGAGATTTGGCCCGTAAAGTTGGGCATGATGTTCGGCGCGAAGCCGTAGACGATTTTCGCGTTCGGATTAAGGATGGATTCGCGCAGGTAGGAATCATCGGCAATGACGGTTTGACCGGACGTGATCTGCACAGGGCGGTTATAAAGGTTGCGAAGATCGGGACAGCGGCCCTGATTATCGAACTGATGGCAGTTCGAGCAGCCGAACTGGTGAAAGAACTTTTCTCCCTGCGAAGCGAGAGAGCCTTCCGCTGCACCATCCGTCAGCCATCGCTAATAATCGGAAGGCGTCATGGCATAAACCCAGCCGATCATCCCGGAGTGCTTCGCTCCGCAGTACTCGGCGCAGAACAGATGGTATTTGCCAGGCTTCGTTGCCTGGAACCAGGTGGTTTCGTAACGATCCGGCAGGACATCCTGCTTGGTGCGAAAGGCGGGAATAAAAAAGCTGTGGATCACGTCTTCCGAGGTCATAATCAGCTTGACGGGCCTGCCGACAGGAATATGGAGCGTGTTGATCTCGCGCTGCCCTTCGGGATGCTGGATCTTCCACATCCACTGCCTGCCCACGGCGTACATGTTGATGGTGTTATCGGGCGGCCGTTCAATTTCAAAGTAAAGCTCCGCGCCCCAGGCAAACATGCCCATGAAGAAAAAGAACGGAAGAATGATCCAGGCAGCCTCGGCTGGAATATAGTTACGCCTCTGATTGCCCATCTCGTTTTCCCCCTTGCGGCGGTAACGGATTGCAGAGTAGATCAAAAACACTGCAATGCCGGTGGCGACTGTCGTACACAGAACCACCATCAGGATGAAAAAGAAGTTCACCTCAGGCGAGATGGATGAGGCTGAGTCCGGAAAGAAGCGCAGTCTTGGAATCATGTGCGTGTAGCTTCCTTCATCGCGTTGCCGTATTGACGAAGATCACGACGCCACAACCAGGTCAGGACGATAACCATGCAGACGAGGAGAAGCGCCGAAGCCCCCTTCAGCATATTGACGACAACCGCTCCGTATTTGCCGGTTTTGGGATCGTAATGATAGCAGAACAACAAAATTTGATCGACGGGAGATCCGATACGCCCATGCGCGGCCTCGATCAAAGAGAGTTTTAAATCCTTCGGCTCATAATCCACTCCGTATAGGTAACGGGAGACGTGGCCCTCGGGTGTCAACACGGTGATACCGCTCGCGTGAAAGTACATTTTGGACGGCGGATCATAACGGTAATGAAATCCGATGGCGTTTGTTACTGCTTGAATTGAAGGCTCGGAGCCGACGAGAAAATGCCAGCTGGTCGGACCGGCGGTTCTTGAATAGCTGCGGGAGTATTGATCCCGTCTTGCCGTGGCGTCCTGCGGAGTCTCATCGGGACTGATGCTGACGGTGACGATTTCAAAATCGCGGCCCGGCTTCAACGAAAGCGGACGGAGACCCCTGACCACACCGCTCAGGATCTGGTTGCACAACATCGGACATCGATAGTAGACCGTCGCCAGAATGATCGGTTTGTCATGAAAATATTGGCGCAGTGTGACAGCTTGACCGGTTTCGTCGCGGAAGACGGTATCGAGCGGTACCGGGGCATCTAGCTTTTGATCAAAACCGATGCCGTTCAGCTCTCGCGGCAGCTTCGTGTCCGGTGATGCTGGCAGCAGGCACGCGAATAGACAGGCGAGGATGGAAGTGCGGATCATCTT
>JAFAZU010000698.1 GCA_019239585.1 Acidobacteriaceae bacterium | reverse complement strand
GTACTTCACCAACGACTCATGCGCAGCGATCGTATCAAGGAGCTTCTGTGTGACTTTATTAGGATATGCATACAGAAAACGTACCCATTTCGGCAATTCCGTCGGAATAGATGCCAGACGCGCGAGTAGTTCGGCCAAGCCGTCCTTTAAGCCTAGATCCTCGCCGTAGCAGGTCGTATCCTGTCCAATTAAATTAATCTCGCGCACCCCCATATGGAACATGCGAGTGGCTTCATTGATAACGCTTTCAAAACGGCGGCTCCGGAACTGTCCCCGGAACTGTGGAATGATGCAGAACGAGCAAGGATGATCGCAGCCTTCCGCGATTTTGATATAAGCCGAATACTTGGGCGTCGTAAAAACGCGGGCTGTCAAATCGTGGTAAAGATACGGTTCGGAAGGAGCTCCCTTCGGTTCCAAACCCTCACACAGAGCGGTAATCTTACCGAGCTCATTGGTCCCCAGCACTGCATCTACTTCCGGGAGGTTTTTCTGAATATCCGCCCGATATCGCTCTACCAGACAACCCGCTACTACGAGGCGCTGGGCTTGTCCGGTTTTCTTGTACTCGGCCATTTCCAGAATGGTATCGACCGATTCCTGCTTGGCGGGGTCAATAAAGCTGCAGGTATTAACAACAATCACGTCCGCTTCCGAAGGCTGAGGCGTCAACTCATGACCATCGGCCGCAAGCTGGCCCATCATAACTTCGGTATCGACCAGGTTTTTCGGACAGCCGAGACTTACAAATCCAATCTTCAAGAGCTAAAATTCCGTGGGGAGAAGTCGGTGGAAACCGCTGAAAATATTAGAATAGCAGGAAAGTAAGGCCTTGCGATGGCCGAATCTCAGACAAATACAAATTCTAGTACAACAATTTTGTACAAAATTGATATGCTTAAGATATGCAAGTTACCGCCGCATACGCCAAAGCAAATCTCCCCGAGTTGCTGAAGGCAGTCGAAAATGGTGAAACAGTTCAAATTACTCGTTACAACAAACCCGTTGCAAGCCTTGTTCCATACACGGCATCACAAGGTTCGCAACCGAAATTAGGCACCGCGCCGAGTTCTGTTAAAGTCGTCGATCCAGATTGGGCCAAACCTCTTACACAGCAGCAAATGGAGAGTTTGATTAAAACAGGATCGTACTGAAATGCCGGAATGTTATCTGGTTGATACGCAGCCGTTGATCATTTCTTTTCTGTCTCCCGACGAACTCCCGAAAAAGGCCCGGAGCATCATGGAGGATAGCAGCGTTGAACGTATTCTCAGCGTCATCTCAATTGTTGAAGTAGGCATCAAGAGCGGCCTCGGCAAATTGAAGATCACAGAAGCTGAGCTGCATATGGCCATTCGGGACCTTCAACTCAAGGTTATTCCGTTCTCAGCTATGCATGCCTTCGGGCTATTCCGTCTGCCACAGCGGACTGATATGTTCGACAGGATGCTTGTCGCAACCGCTCTGGCGCTGGATATGCCAATTATTGGCGGGGATCGCGAATTTTCCCAATATGAGGGACTGAAGGTGGTTTGGCAATGATGCTCGATCCGGTTTCCCGCGATTACAAGTTCATTTTATAGGTGGCACCTTGATTGACTGCGCGTTGCAGTCTCGCGCCACCGGACAGGTAACGTGATTCAGACCTTTATCCAGGCAAATTTCTACGCCTTGCAGGTAATAGCTTGGACAAGTCACCAGAACGCCTCCTGAGGGCAAGCCGGGATTTGCCTGCTGAAACGCTTGTTTAATCTGCAATGGACCCAGCGTTAGCTGCTGATTTACATTCATGAACTGAGACGGAATCTTTGTTGCGGTAAACGCCTTGCGGATCAGACCGAAATAAGCGTCGGCATCGAGCCCGCTACAGGTTCCATGCGTTTGCCATTCGTGTTGAATCAGGTACAGGCTCGGCATAATATCCAGCACCGATGAAGGGTCGGCAAGGCCCGGTCCGTACCCGCAATGTTGCGGGCCGCTGCCGCTCCGGTACTCGGGCCATAGCCCATGCACCACAAAGCCGTAGTGCTTGCCCCCTGTGCATTGCTCGTCATCCGGGTGGCTGTGACAATACTCCGGCGACCAGGACAGCGTCAACAGGTAATAATCAAATGCTGTGCCCTGTGTGGCACGGCGATGACGTCGTGATCGGCTTTGGCCAGGAAAGGCAGCGCACAGCAGCAGCAGGCTGCAGGCAAGGAGGACTTTCATCACCGTAAACCGTCAATAAACTGGTGAATTCTATCCAGACCGCGTTGTAACTCTCCCATGCTGGTTGCATACGAAATGCGAACATGCTCATTTGTACCGAAGGCTTCGCCCGGAACAACTGCCACATGCGCTTTCGCCAGCAACTCGGTTGAAAACTCCATAGCGTTCTTCACGCGCCCGCTCCCAAAGGCAACGCTAATGTTCGGATAGGCGTAAAACGCGCCTTTCGGCATGGCAATGGTGACGCCTGGAATCTGCTGAAGCCGTCCAACGACGAAATCACGCCGTTTCCGATACTCGGCCAGCATCGCCGGGACAGAATCCTGCGGTCCCCGCATCGCTTCGAGAGCGGCTTTTTGCGCAATGGAGGTCGGATTGGAAGTGCTGTGACTTTGCAGCTTCATCATCGCTCCAATAATCGGCGTCGGCGCGAGCGCGAATCCAATACGCCATCCTGTCATGGCATATGTTTTTGAAAGCGAACCGGCTACCACAACTGTTTCTTTTGCGCCCGGCACAGCGGTAATCGAAAACGGCTTATCTTCATACAGAAAGTGGCAGTAACACTCATCCGTCATCAGATAGATGTCACGCTTAGAGGTCAGATCGAAGATTTTGCGGAACTCTTCCTGCGAGAGAACAGAACCACTCGGATTGCAAGGCGAATTAATAATGACTAGCTTGGTTTTGGGAGTGATGTGCCGCTCAATGGCGGAAGCGGACACCTCAAATCCGGTCTTTTCATTCGTTTCGACAAACACGCACACGCCGCCCGCATAGTTCACCACATCTTTGTAGGTGACCCAATAGGGAACCGGAATAATCACCTCA
>JAFAZU010000674.1 GCA_019239585.1 Acidobacteriaceae bacterium | reverse complement strand
GGCAAAATATCGGATGCTCCGGGAGGAGCTTTCGGGTGACTGCCGTTTTCATTTGCAACCGGCAAGCCTCGCTGAGCGTAACGCCATCTTACGGGTTCACAGCGCAGATTACGTCGACGGTTTTTTGGACGGCAGCCTGGACCCGCTCGCTATGCGCCGGATTGGATTTCCGTGGTCGCGCGAGCTTGTTGCGCGGACACTAGGAAGCGTGGGCAGCACTCTTCTTGCTACAAGAGCAGCAATGCAGGGAGGCTTTGGAGGCACGCTGGCCGGCGGCACGCATCATGCGTACAAGAACGAAGGTTCGGGCTTTTGCGTCTTTAACGACTTGGCCATTGCCATTGCCGCCGTACGGGTCGAATGGGACATTACGAGAGCGGCTGTGATCGATTTAGATGTTCATCAGGGCGACGGCACCGCTTCTATCTTCGCGGGCGATCCAGACGTTTTCACGCTTTCCTTGCACGGCGAGCGCAATTTTCCCTTTCGTAAACAGAGCAGCACCCTTGATATTCCATTGCCAGACGGCACCGGTGATGAAGAGTATCTCCTAGCCCTTCAAAATGCGTTGCCGCAGGTTTGGGAATTTGGCCCGCAGATTGTGTTCTTCCAGTCCGGTGTCGATGGACTTCAGACAGATCGCTTAGGGCGATTGGCGTTGACAAAAGAAGGTCTAGTGCAACGGGACATTACGGTAATTAGCCAAATATGTCAAGCTGGCCTGCCATTGGTGATTACACTGGGCGGCGGCTACTCCGACCCGATTGAGGAAACGGTAAAAGCCCATGCGCAAACGTTTCGCACCGCTGCGAAGATCTACGTCACAGATCTCGATCAGCCTAACTCGCTTCGTTGAAAACGTATTCGTGTTGGCCGTCGCGGATGATCAGCACGCGCTTCCCGCTGCGCTCGCCTTTGACGAACTCAAAGCCTCTGCGCGTTGGATCAATCGTAATAAAAGAAACCGTGCCGTCATCGTTCTTGCGTGAGGCGACGGTGCTTTTCCATTCGCCCAGATCAAAAACCGTGTTAGCCGCTTCGTGCTCAACTTTCAGATCGCCTAGTGAGGCGCTCGTGTAATGGGCGGCGAGTTTGGAGACTTCGTCCGCGCTGGCCGGTACGACCAAGCGCTGGCGTTCTTTGTTGATAAAAGCATGGTACGTTGACGCGGCGCTGTCGACGTCCCCGACCGCTTCCGGTTTGCCGTCAAAGACTACTTCCAGCAGCCGACGCATAAACGGACGCAGCAGCATGCCCCCTGTATCGGAGTTCGTGAGCAGCACCGCCCCGATGCCGGAATCAGGAAGAATCATCCAGTCGCTCTTATAACCGAACATGCTGCCGCCGTGGTGAACGACCGGCACGCCCCACCGGCTGTTTGTTTCCAGCCCCATTCCATAAGTTTCATCCTCCCCTGTCGCGATCTGAGGTTTGCGGCGCATCAGCAGATTTTCTTCAGAGACAAACTGCTCTCCATTCGGTAGTTTGCCGCGTGTCAATTCCAGTTGAACGTAACGAGTCAGATCATGAGCGGACGTCCAGACACCGCCTGCGGGCCGGAAAGGGACGACCGAGTAGTTATTGGCCATACCGGCCACGGCGGGTTTTCCATCCACATCATCACCGTGCGGGCTGGCGAAGTTGCCGTGCTGGGCGCGTTCCATGTCAAAGGTGGTAGATGTCATGCCGAGTGGAGCGAAGATCTGCTTTTGCATGGCTTCGTCGTAGGCTGCTCCGAGTTCGCCCGACGGATTGTAGATATGCGCGCCGATGTAGCCGGCGGCGGAAGCCATCAGGTTGCTATATTGAAAAACCTCGCCAAAACGGCTGGTGGGCTGCATGGTGCTGAGAAGCGTGAAGGTAGAAGCCGGAGTGACTTTCTTATATTCGAAGAGCCATTCGAGGTCTTGCCTGGGGAGGCCGGTACAGGCGCAAACCAAATGCTTGATCTCCACTTGGCGAGTGGTATCGGCGTCGCCCAGCTTGAAGGCCGGGTAGACCTGCGTCACTGGCTGGTTCCATTGAATCTTCTTGGCATCAACGAGGCGAGCCAACAACAGCGTGGTCATGCCCTTGGTGTTGGAAGCCGCCATGAACAAGGTGTTGGCATCAACGGGAGTCGGCTTGCCAAGTTCACGAACGCCGAGACCTCCTTCATACACAACTTTGCCATTGTCAATGAAAGCTATGGAAGCACCCGGCACGCCGAGTTTCTTCATGGAGGTTTCGACAAAGGTTTTCAGCACTTCGACCCGCTCGGGGGTGAGCGGGAGGGCCTTGCGCCCTGCAAACGATTCCCGTTGATAGGCTTTGGGGCGCAAACTCTGGAGGATGAGGCTGATCTGTGCGCCGCGTTTTTCGAAAGTAGGCTCAGCACCGTCGAGGATCGCTACAGTCCAGATGTCGCCCGCGTGTAAGGCGATCGCAACCACGACGGCGCGCTCGTTTGGCGAAGTCTCATAGACGAACTGCTTGCCGTCTTTCCAGCCGTT
>JAFAZU010000597.1 GCA_019239585.1 Acidobacteriaceae bacterium | reverse complement strand
AGCCCTCTACAGGAACTGTTTGATGAGTACCGCCAGTCCACTACCGGCAAGACGAAGGTATGAGGACGTTGCTGTGCTGATCCCGGCGTGGCAGCCGGATGCCGCGCTTCTCTCACTCGTGCCGGAGCTGATTTACGGTGGATTCTCTGCCATCATTGTGGTGGACGACGGTAGCGGGCCGGAGTATCAGGACCTCTTTGAAACGATTGCCCGCTACCCGGAGGCGCACCTGGTCCGGCATGGAATGAATCGGGGCAAAGGTCGGGCCTGGAAGTCCGGCATGAGCTACTTTCTCAACGCTTTTCCCGATTTCAGAAGCCTTATCATGGCGGATGCCGACGGCCGGCACACGCCCGAAGACATTCTGTTGACGGCGCAAGCATGGACCCGCTCGCCGCAGTGCATGGTCGTGGGTACGTGCCGATCTTCCGGTGCCGTGCCGTGGCGCAGCCGCTTGGAAGGTCGAATCAACCGGTACATATTTGGTTTGCTCACTAAGGGAAAGCTGACCGACACGCCAGGGGGACTGTACGCATTACCAAGAGCAATGGTTCCCGAACTGCTGACGCTCCCCGGCGAAGGCAGGGGATACGAAATGGCAATGCTGGCGCATGCCTTCCGGTCCGGCCAGCCGCCCGTAGAGGCAGCCGCTTGGAGCATTTACCGGGAAAGTAAGGGATTCTTGCGCTTTCACCCTGTTCGGGATTTCCTGTGCTGTTGCCTGATCCTGTTCCGGTTTGGCCGCTCCTGATAGGGCACGGCTGTATCGGGCGGGAGTTGGAGCAAGTAAAACTACCTGTGTGGAGCCACACAAGCACTTTGTGTAGTTCCCTCCATTCCCTTTTTTCAGCTTCGTGATTACGATCAACTGAGTAAGTATTTTTGAGAAATGGAGCTGATTTCCTCAAACTGCTAAATGTTTACAAGAATCGGTTCGCCCTTTATCTCAGAATGTGCTGAAAGTTAAATCATTTAAGGAGGTTTACATGAAACACCTGTTCACTGCCATGCTAATAACGTGCTGTAGTATTGGAACCGCTTCGGCAGACGTGACGACATCTACCACTTGCAGCGTCGGAACGCAAGAGGTCTCAAATCCTACTAACTGCGCCATTAACTCGCCCAACAACGCGCCGCCGAACACGCTCGCCTCGGCTGCCGCCAATATTACCATCAATCAGCTCACGCCCGTTCCTAGCCAGGGCTCGTTTACCAGCTTTACGGTGAATGTCGCTGGATCGACCACAGCCATACCAGTCTCCAACATAGGATCAGGTCCCAATATCAGCTCCAGCGCAGCCGCCACCGCCGATATTACCTATCAGTTTTCAACTCCGGGTCCGGTGCGCTCGGGATTGATCAGTATTTCCTCAGGAGTGAATCTCCAAAGCGGCGCTGGCTTCGACTCGGTCATACTCACAGCGTCCATCGGATCTTTGAACGGTTCCTGTAGCGGCGAGGGCGGGCTTTGTAATGGTTTCTTGTCCCTCCCGGGAACACGCTCCTTTGCTTTCACGCTGGGCGACACATTCACTTTTAACTTTTCTGAAGCATTTCAAGCCTTTGGCGACCCCTATGTGGAAGGGTCCGGCTTTGCGAGGGGATCTGCCGGCCTTAACTTACAACTTTTTGAAGCTGACGGCAAAACGCCAGTAGCGATCTCCGCTGCTCCCGAGCCCTCCAGCTTTTCACTTCTGTTGTTAGCTGCTCCGGCTGCTTGGCTCTACCGGCGCAAGCGACAATGTAACGCTAAAGCAGTTTGCGAATGACCCTGCCCTGCGCTGGCCATGCTTGAAACGGAGCCGGGAATGCAATGACCGGGTTTGCAGAAAACCTCTTTCCTGAAAACCAGTCACTTCGTTCCTGGCTCCGTGTCTGGATTCTGGAACAAGGTCCTACATCACTGCTGTCACTTCACGCCAAGCTCGGCCTTGCGATTGGGCAACAGCGGCATAGGTGATCTCGCCGTTATAGGTGTTTACACCTTCTTTGATGGCGGGGCTCATTTCACAAGCCTCCTCCAGCCCGTGATTCGCCAGCGTGAGCAGATAAGGCACCGTCGCGTTGGTTAAACCGAACGTAGAGGTATGCGGAACGGCAGCGGGCATATTGGACACGCAGTAGTGCAGCACGCCATCGACATAGTAAACAGGATCGGTGTGGGTCGTTGCATGAGCCGTCTCCACGCATCCACCCTGGTCAATCGCGACATCCACAATGACCGCGCCGGGCTTCATCTGCGAAATCATATCGCGGCGAACCAGCTTGGGAGCGGCAGCGCCTGGAATCAGCACCGCGCCTACCACTAAATCCGCCTGCCGGACCGCTTCGCGGATCGTATGGCTATTTGAAGCCAGCGTTCGAACCGAATTGAAGTAAATATCGTCAATTTCGCGCAGACGGTTCAAGTTACGGTCAATAATCGTGACGTTCGCCCCCAGGCCGCAGGCCATCTTAGCGGCATTATGCCCGACAATCCCGCCTCCGATCACCACCACGTTCGCGGGCGCCACGCCCGGAATGCCGCCCAGCAAAATACCCCTGCCGCCGTTCGGTTTTTCCAGATATTGTGCGCCTACCTGCACGGCCATACGACCCGCTACTTCGCTCATCGGCGTCAGCAGCGGCAATGAGCCATCGCGTTCCCTAATCGTTTCGTAGGCTACGGCATTCACGCGCGCCTGCAGCAGCGCTTCAGTCAGTTC
>JAFAZU010000529.1 GCA_019239585.1 Acidobacteriaceae bacterium | reverse complement strand
CGCGAATGTACAGGCGTATTCCCTTAACGTTACGGTCGTGCCGCCAGGTCCTTTGACTTTTGTCACTGTTTTCCCAGGCAGAACATCTCTTCCCAATGTTTCCACTTTGAACTCTTATGATGGACGCACGAAGGCAAACGCCGCGATTGTTCCCGCCAACACAGGCGACTCGAATCGCGAGATCAGTATTTACGCCAGCGATCCGACTCATGTCGTTGTCGATATTAATGGATACTACGTTCCTGAAACTGATCCTCCTGCCAACAACAATGGTCAAACTCCGTTGGCTTACTATCCGTTGCCGCCGTGCCGCACTGTAGACACCCGATCGAACAGCGGTTTACTTGGCAGCGGCACTTTTCTACGGGCGAACACGCGGACGGACTACACCTTGGCGGGAACTTGCGGTCTGCCCGCGAATGCGCAAGCTTACGCGCTGAATTACACGGCTCTCCCTCGAACCGGCTATTTGTTCTATATCACGACCTGGCCTACAGGAGGACCCCAACCCATTGTTTCTACCATCAACGCCACAACCGGCGCGATTACCGCGAATGCGGCGATTGTGCCCGCTCCTGCCAGCGCGAACGGCAGTGTCTCCGTGTTCACCACAGATGATACTGATCTGATCATCGATGTTGCCGGTTACTATGCTGCACCGTCATCGTCGGCTAATGGATTAGCACTTTATAACCTTACGCCCTGCCGCGTTTATGATAGCCGGGGCACTTCTGGTACGGGTGCTCCTCTTAACGGCAACGCTACGTATAACACAAACGTCGGCAGCAGCTGCGGTGCATCTACGACAGCTCAAAGCTACATCCTGAATACGACGGTTATACCCTATCAAGGTAAGCAAATGCGCTACCTGACAGCATGGGCCCAGAGCAGCGGACAGCCTTTGCAGTCTGTTGTGAACGCTTATGATGGGGCGGTTAGTTCCAATCTTGCTGTGGTGCCGACGGTAAATGGGTCTGTTTCCACATATGTGAGCGAGACGACCGGCCTGATTCTGGATCTGTCCGCGTATTTCGCGCCGTAGTTCAGATCTTTCGCCAGCAATTGAAAAACAGTGAAGCCCTGCCGGACAGCAGGGCTTCACTGTATCTAATTAAATTTAGGGGACTATTCTTCCTCTTCGTCTAAATCCTCATCGTCAAGATCTTCATCATCCTCTTCGTCTAAATCCTCGTCGCCTAGATCCTCATCATCGAAATCTTCCTCTTCGTCTAAATCCTCGTCATCAAAATCATCTTCCTCGTCCAAATCTTCGTCGTCATCATCGACTGCCCTCAAACGAAGATCACTCCAAATGGGGGGAAACTCGCCGGTTTCCGTCATAGCTAAGAAATCAGAGACCACGTTTTGCTCTCCTTGTTGAATGTCCGAAATCATTATGCTTGAGATGCAAATTACAATCAAATTTGATCTGAGTTTATTTATCTTGCAGCGCCGAAAATTTATGGATTGGGGCGATGCTGTTTTCTTATCCTCGCATTGTTTACAGGTCTGTGCCCGTTGCCGCCCATGGATTTTTCAAAAAACAGCGCGCAACCAACTTCATTCTGGTTTGCATCTTACACTTAAACTGCCGAGCCGTTCTCATTTCCTGGCTGCAGTTGAAGCTCCTAAACAATCGATACAAATAAAATGATTAGCGCGGAAATACCCGTACAAGATAAGCGCCGAACTAACGGCTGGGGCATTGACCTGAGCTACGAAGACGCTTTTGGCAAGCAGCACGAGACGAGCGAGGATGCCGTTCGCGCCATTCTCAAGGCAATGGATGCTCCCGCTGATTCTATTGGCCCCGAGCCGGATAACTGCGTAATAATTGTTCGCGCCGGCGAGCAGCGCGAGCTTCCATCGGGCGGAGTCATTGTACTAGAGTCGGGCGAGATCCTTTCGGTTTCACACCGCCTGCCGCCCGATCTGCCGACCGGCTATCATCAACTTCAGCTCGACGGCAGTCAGAAGCCCAGCAGCTTAATCGTGAGTCCCGGCAAGTGCTGGATGCCGCCGCAGCTTCAAACCTGGGGCTGGGCCGTTCAGCTTTACGCCGCGCGTTCACGGGAAAGCTGGGGTATTGGTGATTTTGAAGATTTAAACCGCCTGGCCTATTGGTCCGCCAGTGAGCTCGGTGCAGGCATGCTATTGGTTAATCCGCTCAGCGCCGCGACCCCTATCCTGCCGCAGCAGCCAAGCCCTTACTTTCCTGCGTCGCGCGCCTTTCTTAATCCGCTTTGGCTTCATATTGAGTCCATTCCTGGCGATTCTGCCCAAACGGTTCCGCATTGGGAGAAAATTGTCCGTGAGGCTCGGGATCTCAACGGGAGACGCCAGATCGACCGCGACCGAGTGTTTACTTTAAAAATGCGCGCTCTCGAAGCGCTCTGGCTCGGCTTTACAGGAGACGAGGCATTTGAGGCTTTTTGCCGTGAGCGCGGCGAAGGTCTTCACCGCTTTGCTATTTTTTGCGCTCTGGCCGAGAAGCAGCAATCCGGATGGCATAGTTGGCCTGAGCAATATCAGCACCCAGCGAAACCGGCCGTGGCGCAATTTGCGCAAGACAACGAGGGACGTATTCGCTTTTACAAGTGGATACAATGGCAGCTCGACCTCCAGCTCAGCAGATGCGCGGGGCATCTGGCTTTGATGCAGGACCTTCCCATTGGCGTTGATCCGGACGGAGCCGATGCTTGGGCTTGGCAGGACTATTTCGCACAGGGCGTAGGTGTCGGCGCGCCTCCTGATGAATTCAACACACAAGGGCAGGGTTGGGGACTTCCGCCCTTTGTGCCGCATAAGCTCCGCGCCAGCGCTTATAAGCCATTTATTGAAACCATTCGCTCCGCTTTCCGTCATGGCGGGGGGCTTCGCATTGATCACGTGATGGGCTTGTTCCGTCTTTTCTGGGTTCCTAACGGCATGTCACCCGCTCAGGGAGCTTACGTCCGGTTTAACCCGGACGAAATGCTGTCCATCGTCGCTCTCGAAAGCGAACGCGCTCGCGCTTATGTCGTGGGCGAAGACCTGGGCACCGTGGAAGAAGGCGCGCGTGAAAAACTGGCTGAGTATGGGGTGCTTTCCTATCGGCTGCTCTGGTTTGAGAAAGACCCTCCAAACACTTATCCGCGCGGGGCCCTATCCGCTATATCGACGCATGACCTCCCCACAATTGCCGGGCTCTGGAACGGGTCCGACCTTGCAAAGCAAAAGGAACTCGGGCTGAAACCGAATGAAGAGAGCACAAAGGAGATTAGAGAACGGTTAAAAACAATGGCAAAACTCGACGATGATTCTTCCATCAATGAAGTCATTGTCGGCGCATATCGTCTGTTATCGCAGGCTCCTTCGGATATTTTAACGGCCGCTCTAGATGATGCCGTGGCCGTGGAGGAGCGTCCGAACATTCCGGCGACTTCATCCGATCAGAATCCGAATTGGTCTATCGCCCTCCCCGTTCCGATTGAGGAGATCATGACGGCTGAACTGCCTCGCCGGATCGCAGCCATTCTGCAACTCAGGGAGGAAGCTGGGGAGAGTTCTGATTAGCGTCCGGTCATGACATTCCCGGCTCTCTTCCTTTCCGGTTGTTTAAATAAAAAACCTCGCTGCTTTACGAACAGCGAGGTTTTTTCATTGTGAATATCAGAATGTTAGAGGATGCTCGTGCCACGGCGTAATGGCTTATCAGTTTCGGCGTAATCCGCTGATGATTCGCCGGCTGACGAGACATCCTCGGCTCCGGTCTGTTTCAGCAGATCTTTGGCTCTGCCGACCCAATCACTGTTGTCACAATGGACGGAAAGCAGAATGCCGCCCTCCTTGACGCGCCCTTCGTAACGTTTCGCTTCATACTCTGGAATACCCATTCCAACGAGCGCGCCAATGATACCCCCCAGCGCGCCGCCGGAGCCAAGTCCGGCTAAGGTGCCCATAATGGGACCGGCAGCAATGAAAGGTCCGAGGCCGGGAATGGCAAGCGCGCCGATGCCTGCCAGAAGACCTAACGTTCCTCCAATTGCGCCACCCGTGATAACGCCCGTGGTTGTGCCTTCCGGCGCTTTTGTATCTTTTTCATGGGCAAAATCTTTTGTTCCTGCGTTGTCCTGCAACAACACGGAAATATCTTCATTCCGGAAACCTGCCGCTAACAAGCGATCCACTGCATCTTCCGCCGCTGCTCGGTTCGGATAGATGCCATATACTGCTGTATTCTTTCCTGCCATAGTGTCGTATCTCCTAAATATGTCTTGAATCTGCTTAGCTTTTCGCTTTCACAGTTAATTCATTGGTGACGTTCTGATCGGCAGCATACTTCTTTGCATACTGCTCAACCTTTTGCTTCTCTTCTTCAGAACGCACTGGACCTCGCAATGTTACTTTTCCGTTTTCGCTGACAATTTTGACATTGTGAGCGTACGTTGATAACGATTTATCCTTCACCACTTCCCGTCGAATATGGGCTTCCACTTGGCGATCAGACAAATTGTTCTTCATCGCCCGATCCGCAGTGGGCGATTGCGTATTCCGGTCGTTCTTGTTGACCTTAGTGTTGTCCGGCGCTGTTTGTGTATCCTGCGCTTGCAGACTACCGGTTAAAAATGCTCCAGATAACACAAATGTACAGACAATGGATTTAAGATCCAATTTCATGTTGCTCTCCCAACGCCCTGACTATGTGCAAGATAAGGGCCGTTAATGGCGATGGCAATCTTCTGTTTTACAAAGTTTTAGAAATCAACGACTTTTATGGAAGGTGCGGATTTTTGAAGCATCTCTGAAACATTTCGGAGAGGCGGGAAGGGGCAAATATCGGAGTCCGAGGTTCCTATTCAGGTAAAGTTTTCCAAGCATCGACTTGAGTTTTGCTATGCCAGTCTTTAACAAAATAGGGCTTTCCAAGGGTTGCACAGGAGTGGTGAGATACGTGCTTATTCGGGTTATAGAAAGGAGACGTCAATTATGAAATATCTTTTTGCATGGCTGCTTGGAGTTCCCGGTGGTCTGATCCTTCTTTGGTTTTTGTTCAACCATATGCATTAGTCGTTGAGAAAAGCTGCTAAGTTCCTGTACAGTCGCAGAGTTTAAAAGTCGAAAAAGTTGCCTCGCCTTTTAGTACATGGAGTACTGTAAACTTTTTGGGCGCTACAAAGATGGTCCCGGTACAAAGATAAGTATTCGTACTATTGAGACTATACAAAAGCTCCTATAAGTTGGTGTAGGTACCTGAATTACTCATTCAAAGTTGTGCTGGTTTACAGGAGGCAGTTTTGCACTTCAGCTTAACAAAAGCTTTTGTTGTAATAGCTTTGGCGAGTTCTCTCGCAAGCGCGGCGAATTTTTCGTTTACCGGTTCGTTTGCGGCCGATGATTCTGTTCAATTATTCAGCTTTACTCTGGCGTCTACAGACACTGTTACATTAAGAACTTATTCATATGCTGGCGGCATTAATGGAGCGGGAATTGTAGTACCGAGAGGCGGATTTGACCCTATTCTAAGCCTTTTCGATAACGCGGGAGTTCTAATCAACGAGAACGATGACGGCTTTTCCAACGTTCCCACAGATCCTGTGACAGGCCAGCAGTTCGACAGCTATCTTTTTACGAAGCTCGCTGCAGGAACTTATACTGTCTCGATCACGCAATTTGATAATTTTGCAAACGGTCCTAGTTTAAGCAATGGGTTCATCAGAACGGGAAGTTCGAACTTTACGAGTGAGTTTGTCTGTTCCAATGGCAGATTTTGTGACATAACTGGTGACAATCGAAACCCTAACTGGGCGTTTGATGTTCAAGGGGTCACATCAGCAACTGTTGTCAGTACTCCTGAGCCTGGAATGGCTGCGCTGGTAGGGGTTGGCATGCTGTTGATGGTTGTCCGGCGCTGCAGGATCTGGGACGTATTTTCCCGTCAGTAGTTGCTCGCCATCGCAGCGCCGCACCAGACATTCCGGGCTACAGTCCGCGAATGCGCCCTTGTACGATAAATATGAACTCTTGATTTGATGTTGAAGCGACTACACTTGCCGATTTTCTCAGTGGTGCTCCTCTGTGCCGCCATCACATTTGCATTTGATCCGGGCCACATGGATGCAGATGCGCTCGAGATGCTTCGTTTGATGCGTTCCGGACAGTACAGGGATTGGTATCCCTTGCTTTTGCCGCTTCTGCTCAAGATATCAATAGCTCTGCAGATCGGTCCAGTGGCCGTTCTTGCACTTCAGGTTTTTGCTATTGGGTTGTCAACCTACGCAATTTTAGCGTTCTTTTCGACCCCGCTGATTGCCTCTATCGGCTGCTACTGCGTCCTTCTGTGCCCGGCTGTTCTTGGATACCTTGGCGCAATTACAAGTCATGCGATTCTAACGGCATCGCTGCTATGTGGTTTCGCATCCCTGATTTATTTAACCAAGCCAATGCCGGATAAACAGCGGATCGGACTGTTCTTCGTCAGTTTTGCCGCACTTTCCATCTCCAGTGTTGCCCGAGTGAACGCTCTGACATTCACTGTCCTTGGGTTTTGCATCTGGGTTCTTCTGCTGGCCAAGCAATTTCAGCGGCCAAGCGTTGCACGTTTATTCCATTCAGGAAAGATTGTGCGTTTAGTCCTGATCAGCATCGCAGGATGCACAATTGCTCT
>JAFAZU010000528.1 GCA_019239585.1 Acidobacteriaceae bacterium | reverse complement strand
CCGCCAGGGCCGGCTGCTAGAGGCGACACGGCAGCAGTGGATGTGCTTTTCGTTTCGGCTGCGACGGCACGGAGGGCTTCGATGCGCTCCGGCGAGATCGTCCATGAGTCTCTGCTTCCGCGCTCGAGGGAGTTCCGGCCCATCCGGTAGATGTTGTACAGAAGAGTTTCCCGGTAGCGGGAAGCGAAATCGAGCACGGCGCGATTGGCGGTCAGCGAGTACTCAATCGATTGGCGCAGATGCCACTTCTGCGGCGCGATAGGAAATGGCAGGTCGCCGTGGGGCAGTTGAGTAGTGGGGACCAGCGGGATATCGGACGGGGTCGGATTGCCGATGATTTCGGTCAGCAGCCCGATGATGTTGTGAAAGTACGTGGTTGTGCGGAGACCGCCGTTGTACCAGGTTGAATAAGTAGCGGCGCTGCGCATTCCGGCACCGGGCTTGCCTTCTGCTTCCATGCGGGCGTGCATGGCCGAGCCGACCTGATCAAGTTCCATCATGGCTAATGGATCGAAGTGGTAATTGAACGGATCACGAAAAGGCGGCATAAAGATCACGGCTCCGGGAGGCCCAGTCTGGTGATGGTTATACATGATCTGCGGAAACCATTCGCGGTACAGGACGCAGTTGATGTTGGTGGATTCCGGCATATTGCACATAAAGAAATCGCGGTTGTTGTCGTGGCCGATGTATTTGTGCCAGAGCCGGGGGACGCCATCGGTGGAGCGCTTTGTCGGATCGGCGTTGCGCATATACCAGTTCGCAAGCAGCTCTTGACCGTCAGGATTGTCCTGCACGAAAAGGATAATGACGTCCTTTAGAAAACGCATTGTCTCCTCGTCCGCGCCGCTCACCATCTGATAAACCATTTCGGTGAGCGCCTGGGCGCATTCCACTTCGCTGGCGTGCAAGCCTCCATCAATCCAAACAACGGCTTTCCCTTCCCTTGCCAATGCGTGGGCGTCGGTGTCGGATAGTTCTTCAGCTTGCGCCAACTTCTGGGAGATCTCGCGATAGTGGTCGAGAGATCTAAGGTTTTCGGGCGAAGTCACAATGGCCATGTACTGCGGGCGGCCTTCGGCGGTTTTGCCGATATCAACCAGGCGCATACGATCCGATTCCTTCGCGAGCTTTTGCCAGTATTCGCTGAGCTGCGAGTAGCTGGTGAGCTGGTAATCGTCGCCGAGATTGAAGCCGAATTGTTCTTTGGGGGTGGTGATTTTGGGCGTGGTCTGCGCCCATAACGTGATGGTGAGGACCAAGAATAGTTGAGGAATGCGCAGGATTGCGGTTTTCATGATGGGAGAAGATATCAAGTATAGAGGGAGACTCAATAAGCGATGCGAAAATTTTGGGGATTGTTTTCGATTTTGCTATTGGCGGCGGGTGTGAGAGCGCAGATTAGGAATCTGAAGCCTGGATTCAATTTGTTTTCCCCGCAGCAGGACATCCAGTTGGGCCAGGAGGCGAAGGCGCAGGTTGAGAAACAACAGCAGATTTTGAATGATAGCCGTGTTACCGGGTATCTGACGCAACTAGGCCAAAAGCTAGCGCAATCGCCTCGCGCAGGAACTTTTCCATTCAGCTTTGAGGTAGTAAAGGATAAAAATATTAACGCATTCGCGCTGCCGGGCGGCCCGGTCTTTGTGAACACGGCCACATTTGTCGCAGCACAGAATGAGGCGCAATTGGTTGGGGTTTTGGCGCATGAAATGTCGCATGTGGCGCTGCGTCATGGAACCCATGAGGCTTCTAAAGGTCAAGCAGTGCAACTGATTGCTGGACTGGCTGGTTCCGCAACCGGCGGAGGAATGCTGGGAACGCTGGCGCGCGCCGGTATCGGTCTGGGAGCGAACTCGGTTCTGCTGCATTATTCACGCGACGCAGAAAGTCAAGCCGATTATAACGGCGCGCTCGTGATGGCCGATGCCGGATATGACCCGGTGCAAATGGCGAACTTTTTTCAATTACTGGAAACTAAGAACAGTGAAGGGCTTGTGGCTCAGTTTCTGTCGGATCATCCGACGCCGGGCAACCGGGTGCGGGCGGTGGAGCAGGAGGTTCAGTCCATGCCGCAGAGGAACTACATGACGGATTCGCTGCAGTTTCAAAATGTTCGCGCCATCGTGCAGGGCATTTCTCCGCGATAGGCGGCTATTTAGGAATTCGAAGGTCATCGCCAGAGTCTTTTGTTTCCCAATGAACTCCGTCAGATGATTCCTGCTGCTCAAAGTGAATATGGTTTTTATCTTCAATGATGTTTACGGTTTGGTAGCGCGTAGTCTTTGAACCCTGATTCCAACTGTTACCGAATACCCAGCGGTTGCCCGAGATTTGAAGTTCACCTTTGCCTGCGGCGCGTCCCTCCGGCAGCACCGTTTGAGTGATGAAGCGCCCTGGTTGATCTGTGGAAATAAAAATGAGAAGGGCGACTACACTGCCATTGACGGTCTGTTGACAGGTGAAAAACTTTCCCAAGGGCGCACATTGATTTTGTAGCTGGTCAGGCTTCGTGTTAGGACCGGCGCTCTTACGAGTTATTTTCCAATTGCCCTGATAAACCAACAGGGGAGCATACGGCGGAGCGGGAGGCGCGGCATGAGTTATGACAGATAGGAGGGCAGTGAAGAGGAGAGCAGTAGGCAATTTTCGCATAATTGGCGTGGTCTTATTATTTTGACTCCCATTACATGTTATTGTGCAAGTGCAAGGCGCTTCCTACCCTCGCTGTCATGTCCCCTTCTGTTGATTATGCGCTCACGGTCGAAACCAAGCTTGCCGTATTTCCTTCTTTAGCCCTCGATTGCGGTATCACGCTGGTGGATGTTCAGGTTGCGTATGAAACATACGGGAGCTTGAATGCGGAGCGCACCAACGCAATTTTGATCACCCATGCGTTTTCGGGAGACGCGCACGCGGCGGGAGTAAATCGTCAAACGGGTCAACCGGGGTGGTGGTCGGCGATGATTGGTCCGGGGCTGGCGTTTGATACGGACCGTTATTTCGTAATCTGTTCGAATGTGTTGGGCGGGTGCCAAGGCACCACTGGGCCGTCTTCGATTGACCCTGCAACCAGGAAACAGTACGCCATGCGCTTTCCAGTCATTACGATCAGCGACATGGTGCGCTTGCAGAAGTGCTTGATCGATCATTTGGGAATATCACGGCTGTTGGCGGTAGCAGGCGGATCGATGGGCGGAATGCAGGCGCTGGAATGGACGGTGGCTTACCCTCATTCCGTAGCGGCCGCTATCCCGATTGCCGCTACATCAAGGCACAGCGCCCAGCAGATTGCCTTCAACGAAGTCGGCAGACAGGCCATTATGTCTGATCCGGACTGGAGCAACGGCGATTATTACGATGAGAAGCCGCCGGGGCGCGGACTGGCAATTGCCCGGATGGTGGGACACATCACTTATATGAGTGATGACTCCATGCGCGAGAAGTTTGGGCGGAGGCTTCGCGATAAGGACGCTTTTGGCTTTGATTTCTCGGTGGACTTCGAGGTGGAAAACTACCTGCGGTATCGCGGCAATCAGTTTGTGACTCGCTTTGATCCCAATTCATACCTCTACATCACCAAAGCGATGGACTACTTCGATCTTTCGAGTGGTTACTCCTCTACTGCCGCAGCCTTTGAGCGCACGGAAGCGCGTTTTCTGGTCCTGAGTTTTACCTCGGACTGGCTTTATCCCACTTACCAGTCGCTGGAAGTAGTGAGCGGTCTTCGCAGCCGTAATATCGATGTTGCTTTCTGTGAGCTTGCGTCCACATATGGTCATGATGCGTTTCTAGTCGAGATCGATGAGCAGAGCAAAATGGTGGCCGGATTTCTAGCGAGCGTGTTTGGGGATGTATCACGGCCTCGGATTTCCTCCCAGCCCATAGCGGAGCAAAAGGCAGAATCAGCTGCGCCAATAAACCAGGAAATTGCTAATCGCTCTGATTACGCGATGATTGCGCAAATCGTGACGGCGGGATCGCATGTGCTTGATTTAGGCTGCGGCGAGGGCGAATTACTGGCATGGCTGCGGGAACATAAGGACGTGAAGGCGCAGGGGGTAGAGATCGACCCTCTGAAAATTCAGCGCGCCATCGCGCGCGGAGTTTCTGCCTATCAAAGCGACATTGATCAGGGGCTGGCGGATTACCCGGACCGCACTTTCGATTTCGTGATCCTGAGCCAAACGTTGCAGGAGGTCCGCTATCCATTGCGGGTGCTGCGGGAAATGTTGCGTGTAGGGCATCGAGCAATTGTTGCGTTTCCAAACTTTGGACATTGGAGCACGCGGCTGGCTCATCTCCTAAGCGGCAG
>JAFAZU010000568.1 GCA_019239585.1 Acidobacteriaceae bacterium | reverse complement strand
TGAATTGCCCCTGTGCGTTTGAGAACTGGCCCGTGCCTCCGGTTACTTGGTAGTACTCGACTACTCGAAGAAATGGGATAAGTGTCTGTGGCTTCCCCTATTCCGACAAACTTTGTGTAGATCGTATCGCCGTTTGCCGTTACCCATTCCGCGGTTCCAGCCGAAGTACTAGGGTCAGCAGGTCCTGAGCCAGGTGAGATGGTGATGGTAAATCGATAGGTGATCTTGAATGGCCCCAGTTCCCCGGACAGGCCGGTATCATTCCCCTCTACCGAGATCGCGCTGGGAGGCTGGCCCTGCGGTACGCCTCTTACAGTGCCTTGTAAATATCCTTTGAACGATATTTCTTTGTCCGAGGTTTTTACAGCTGTGGGAAGAAGGGTCGCAAGCACGAGTGTGATCGTGCAGACAGACTTTCGGATGAAGCGCTGGGTCAAGATTGACATGTTGCAAGCTCCTGCTTCAGTTGTTTCCCCTGGAGTCGAACGGAGGGGATAACCGGAATCGTAAGCTGTCGAGCGGACAAGGTCTAATCCTTTGCAGCTCAGATTTCACCTCAGACCGTAACTGGAAGAGCTTGCAACATGTTAAACTCTCCGCTCAGAAGCAGTACGAGCTATGCAGCAAGCATCTCACTCCGGCTCGGTCATCACATTCGGCCCTTTTCGCTTCGACTTAACCTCCCGGAAGCTCAGCAGACAGGGAACCCCCATTCGGCTGAATGGCATGCCCTTGAAGGTCCTTCATCATCTTCTGGAGCGACCGGGCGAGCTGGCCAGCCGGGCGGAATTACAGCATCTGCTGTGGAACGGCACCCCGTACGGTAATTTCGATCAGGGCCTGAACTCGGTGGTCAATTTGCTGCGAAGCGCCTTGAACGACTGCGCGGACCAGCCCCGCTATATTGAGACCGTGCCTGGACAAGGCTATCGGTTCGCCGCGCCCATCCGGTCTGTCAGCGCCGAAGCGCAAAGCTCGAACCTCGTAGTTCGTCAGGAGTAATTCACGGAGTAGAGTAGCCGGAGGATCTGGGAAAGGAGGCGGTCGCCGCGCGCCGTTTCGCCGGTCCCGCTGGGAGCGTGAAAACCGATCGGGTCCGACTCACTCCTAACCCTCACTGGGCCGTTCCCCAGCGCCGAGCCACGCCTTAAGCTCAACCCACTCTCCCCTGTCATCCAGACGTGACGAACTACTAGAAGCGCACTTCTAGCCCGGAGATAAACAATCTTAACTTTGATAAATCTTACGCGCGGGGGAGAAAAGGAATGACGGTCATCAAGGCCGTCAGGTCAAGGTTATAGGTCAACGATAGAAGATTCCTAGCTTTTGCTCAATAAGGGAAAATCAGTATCCGCCAAAATAAAAGGGCCGCGTACAAAACGCAGCCCATTCCTTCAGATTTAAAAACGAAGCCTAAACGACTTCCACGCCCATGCTGCGGCATGCGCCTCGTACCTGCTCCTTGGCGGCTTCCACTGTGAAGCAGTTCAGGTCGGGCATTTTAATTTTGGCAATTTCCTCAATTTGCTTTTCGGTGATCTTACCGACTTTGTTCTTATTGGGTTCCGCTGAACCTTTTGCCAGATTTACTGCCCGCTTCACTAAAACCGCGACGGGCGGGGTTTTGGTGATAAAGGTGAACGAACGGTCGGAGTAAATCGTAATCACCACCGGAATGATGAGACCTTCCTGGTCCTTAGCAGACGTCTTGGCATTGAACGATTTGCAAAACTCCATAATGTTTACGCCCTGCGGACCAAGAGCGGTACCCACCGGAGGCGCCGGGGTTGCCTTGCCGGCAGGGATTTGCAGCTTCACTTCAGCAGTAACTTTCTTTGCCATTTCCTAGTTTCCTTCAATCACCTTAAATCTTTTCTACTTGTAAGAAGTCAAGCTCCACCGGAGTAGACCTCCCAAAAATTGTCACCATAACACGCAGTGTATTGCGCTCCGTGTTGACTTCATCCACCTTGCCGGAGAAGTTCGTGAACGGCCCGTCAATGATTTTGACCGTCTCGTTCTTTTCAAACGTAAGCTTCGGACGAGGCCGCTCCGCGCTGGACGCTTGCCGATACAACACTGAGTTCACTTCGTCCGCCGTCAACGGCACGGGTTTCGTTCCGCCACCGACAAAGCCGGTCACGCGAGGCGTATTCTTTACCGCGTGCCAGAGCTCATCATCCATCTCCATTTCGACCAGCACATAACCTGGATAAAGGAGCCGCTTACTCGTCACCTTCTTGCCGTTGCGCAGCTCGACGACTTCTTCCGTCGGGATCAGAATCTGGCCCAACCGGTCCGCGAATCCGAAAGCCTGCGAGCGGGTTTTCAAGGATTCCGCCACCTTTTGTTCGAAGCCTGAGTAGGCGTGAACGATGTACCAGTTTTTGTTTGAGCTCGCAGGCGTGTCAAGCCCTGCCGCATGGGGAGCGCCGCCCAACTCATTTTCGGAAGCGGGCAGTTCCGTTTCGGGGTGAAGGTGACTTTCTTCCATTTCTTCTCCCGCGCCGTGAATACCATCACTCTCGCCGTGAATTTCTTCGCCTCTCACGCCCTCATCATGTTCCAGATCGTCGTTATCGTACTCGGCCAAAGTCAGCGCCTCCCCGTTGGTCTCGTGTTCTGTTTCGTGCAGCTCGTAGGACGTCTGCTGATTGCTAAACCGTTCGTCAGCCATTTGCTCTTAATCCGTTTCAATCCAAGGGAAACTATCGACGGATGAAGTAATTCATGATGTTCGTGATGACGGAACTCACAGCGGCATCTACCACCCAGAAGTAGGCAGCAAACAGAAACACAGCCGCAATCACGACGCCGGTGGTGGCGCGAACCTGCGGCCAGGTTGGCCAGGACACGCGCCTCATTTCGGCCTTCAACTCATCAATATAGGATTTGGTCTGTTGCGGCCAACTTCCTGCCTTACTCAATTCCATAAACAATTACCAATAAGTCGGGTGATCTGCCCTCGTTTCAAATGCTGAAACAGCCAAAGGAGGGCATCTCTGGCAGGGGCAGAGGGATTCGAACCCCCAAAGGCGGTTTTGGAGACCGCTGGTTTACCGTTAGCCTATGCCCCTGTTGCGGAACTTCTATCAGACTACCAAATTCCCTGCAGCAAAGCTTTTATTTTGATTCGCGGTGAGGCTGGTGCTTCCGGCAAAACGGACAAAATTTTTTCATTTCAAGACGCTCCGTCGTAGTTTTTTTGTTTTTCGTTTTGCTGTAGTTCCGGTTTTTACACTCATTGCACTGGAACTGGATGATTTCACGCGGCATATTTAAATAGTTTCCTTCTTAGACAACCAGCTTTAGCCGAGGATTTCGGTGACGGTGCCGGCGCCCACCGTGCGGCCGCCCTCGCGAATGGCAAAGCGCAGCCCCTTGTCCATCGCCACCGGCGTGATCAGCTCGACTTCCATCGCCACATTGTCGCCCGGCATCACCATCTCCAT
>JAFAZU010000226.1 GCA_019239585.1 Acidobacteriaceae bacterium | reverse complement strand
CTCAAATAGGGTGTCGATGTCCGAGGTGGCGGACACCACAGCCTGAAAACTTCCGATTGCTTCTTCCAGGCGCTTGCGCTGCTGCATCACGCGCTGGCTTTTTTCCGGTTGATTCCAGAAATCCGGATCGTTGATCTCTTTCTCCAGCTTCTGGAGTTCCTGCCGTTTTGCGGGAGCGTCAAAGATAGCCCCGCACAGCATCACCTTGCTGGCGGAGCGCAACGTACTCCCGTTCCAATTCTTCTAAAGTCATTCAATTGTATTTTACTGCCTTAACGGGTCAGTAGGCCCTTTGCTTGCAATGCTTGGTCTAGCGCCCGGTTGGACGGCTCCGACAGAACCTCCCCGTTAATATCAATCGTCGGCTTTTTCTCTTTTCCGTCGTTCTGCGCCGCCACCCACCGGGCCGCTTCCCGGTCCTGGTCAATATTGATGTATTCGTATTCAACGCCCAACTGCTTTAAATGCGCCAGTGCTGCCTTTGTCATTGAGCACCAGTCTGCGCCATATACTTTTACTGAAGCCATATCGGAATAGATATCTTTTCCGCCCTTTTCTACACAGCGATTTCTTCATATTTCCTCGACGCTACAATGGCCAAGTCTGATGATTGAGCATATTTCGCCCGCTAGCGGCATTCATGGCATCATTACCGTTCCGGGTGATAAATCCATCTCTCACCGCTATGCCATGCTGGCCGGCATAGCCGCCGGGGATACGAAAATTTACAATTACTCCACGGGAGCTGATTGTCAATCCACTCTTTCCTGCATGAAATGGCTGGGGGTTCATCATGAGTTTACGGAAGAGGACGAACGTCGTGTTCTGATCGTTCATGGCGTCGGCACGCGCGGGCTGCAAGAGCCGACGCAAATTCTTGATGCCGGAAACTCCGGTTCCACGATACGCATGCTGTCCGGTATTCTGGCCGCGCAGCCGTTCCGTACGGATATCACTGGCGATGCTTCTCTGGTGAAACGGCCGATGCGCCGCATTATGGGCCCTTTGACGGAAATGGGAGCACATATCGAAGCGACTGGTGAACAGTTTCCGCCGCTCACGATTCATGGCGGGCCGCTGCACGGAATCGATTACACGCTTCCGGTTCCCTCCGCGCAGGTGAAGAGTTGCGTTCTATTGGCGGGACTTTACGCCGATGGCGAAACGGTAGTCCATGAGCCTGTTGCGACCCGCGATCATACTGAAATCGCGCTTCGGGAACTGGGCGCGGAGGTTCGGCTGCAGCCCCGTACGGTTCGCATTTGAGGTGGGGCGCAACTGACGGCGAAACCGCTGGCAGTGCCCGGCGATATCTCGTCCGCCGCTTTCTTTCTCGTTGCTGCCTGCTTAGTAAAAGAAGCAGACCTGACGATTGTGGATGTGGGCCTGAACCCAACTCGTGCCGCCCTTCTCGATGTCCTGCGCGGTATGGGAGCGGCAATTAAGCCGTTGCACATCGAGCAGGTCAACGGCGAGCTGATCGGCACTCTGCAAATCAGGACCTCGCACATCAAAGGAGGTATTATTCAGGGCGCAACAACAGCCGCGCTCATCGACGAGATTCCGATCCTGGCCGTACTGGGCGCAGTCAGCCAGGAGGGTATCCTGGTCCGCGATGCCGCTGAACTGCGTGTCAAGGAAACAGACCGGATCAGGACAATTGAGGAGAATCTCCGGCGCATGGGCATTACTGTGAAAACCACGCCTGACAGCATTGAAGTCCCTGGGTGTCAGCGTTTTCACGCTGCCGCGCTTCCCTCGTATGGCGACCATCGCATTGCCATGGCGTTTTCAGTTGCTGCCCTGGCGGCAGATGGTGCATCCTCAATGGAGGAGGCCGAAGCTGCTTCCGTTTCTTTTCCGGAGTTTTATAAAATTCTGCGCCAGATTTCCCGATAGTTAGTACGCACGTATGGCGGACGAACCCTTTGAAAGCGATCTCACACACGAAACGCTTCTTCACGATCTCAACAATATATTTGAGACCATTATTGAGATTGCCGAACTGCTCCGAGGCGACAAGCGATGGAAATCGTTGGCGGCTACGCTTGGTCGCAGCGTGGTGCGGGGGCAACGTTTGCTGGGAGCTTTACCCGACCGAACACCGGGTCTGGCTGAGATCGTCGACGATGCGGTCCAGTTCACGACGGATTACTGTATTGTGGCGCGGAAACCGCGCATCCGCTTTGTCCGCGAAATCGGCGACAACATACGCCTTCCTGGTTCCGCCAAGGATTGGGAGCGCGTTTTTGTGAATCTGTTCCTTAATACGGTACAGATTATGCAAAAACCGGGCAGAATTGACGTTGGTACCCAGCAGAGCAACGGCACCTTAATCATCACCGTATCCGACAACGGACCAGGCATTCCTTTAGAAATCCTGCCGCGCCTGTTCCGCCCCAATGTTTCAACTAAGCAGACGAAGCGCGGACGGACAGGTCTCGGGTTGCATATTGTTGCTTCGATTGTGCATAAATATTCAGGCCGGGTTGTGGCAGCTAATGGTGAGCGCGGGAAAGGCGCGATCTTTACAATTACTTTGCCTCTCGCTGAGGGCCGTAAAGACGTGGTATGCCAGGATTGAGGCGGAAGATATCTAAAGTTTTTACAGCAAAAGGACGATTAGTCAGCACAATCTATTTGGCCCAGCTATGAAGTACCTCTGCATCCACTGTCACTTTTATCAACCGCCACGCGAAAATGCCTGGCTGGAACAGATTGAACTGCAAGATTCCGCTTACCCCTATCACGATTGGAATGAACGAGTTGACGCCGAGTGTTACGCCCCGAATCTGGCTGCGCGCATTCTGGGCGATGCGCAGTGTATTACCCGCATTATTAATAACTACTCAAAAATCAACTTCAACTTCGGTCCTACTCTGCTTTCCTGGGCAGCAGAACACTCGCCCGATACGTATCACGGCATTTTAGAAGCTGACCGGCAGAGCCGAGAATTGTTCTCTGGTCATGGCTCGGCGATGGCGCAAGCGTATAACCACATGATTATGCCGCTTGCTAATTCACGTGATAAGAAGACGCAAGTGCGCTGGGGTTTTGAGGATTTCGTGAGCCGTTTCGGGCGCGTGCCCGAAGGAATGTGGCTTCCGGAAACTGCCGTTGATTCCGAAACTCTGGATCTCATGGCCGAAGCCGGGCTGGTCTT
>JAFAZU010000091.1 GCA_019239585.1 Acidobacteriaceae bacterium | reverse complement strand
GCGCTTAGCAAACTCGATTGCAAAGTACTTTGGAAACCGTTATTAATGGCTAGCGCAATGATGAGCGCGGCGACTCCGGCGGCCACTCCAAGCACCGAAATAATTGTAATCACCGAAATGACGGTTTGCTTGCGTTTTGCCCGTAGGTATCGAATGGCGACGATCCATTCAAAACGTGACATGAATCAATTTAAGACTCAAGGGCGCGCAGGCGATTGGCAATGCCGATTTCGCCTTCGGGCCGAAGCAGGGGAAAGAGGATGACGTCACGGATGGATTTAGAGCCGGTCAGGAGCATGGTCAGGCGGTCAATCCCGATACCTTCGCCGCCTGCAGGCGGCATCGCATAGCACAGGGCGCGGATATAATCCTCATCCATCATGTGCGCTTCCTGGTCCCCGGCAGCTTTACGGGCAAGCTGCGCTTCGAAGCGGCGGCGTTGTTCCTGCGGATCGTTCAACTCGGTAAAAGCATTGGCAAGTTCCATTCCGCCTGCGTAGATTTCAAAGCGCTCCACAAAGTCCGGCTCGTCCGGTTTGTTCCTGGAAAGCGGCGAGACTTCCAAGGGGAAGTCATAAATGATTGTAGGCTGGACGAGGCGCCCTTCCGCGTGCTCCTCGAACAACGCCATGAGCGCGTTGCCCGGAGTCTCCTGGGGCGAGTGCTTCCCGAGCCATTCGGGGTCTCGGAGGTTGTCGAGAGAGGGTTTCTCCGCGCACGGCCAGAACTCAATGATGGCTTCGCGCATGGAGTACTCGCGGAAGTGGCCAAAGTTGATCGTCCCCTCTCCGAAGGTGATCGATTCGGAGCCGGTCCCGTCAATAGCGACCTGTTTCAGCAGTTGTTTGGACAGTTCCATCATGCCCCGGAAGTCCGTGTAGGCTTGATAGAACTCCAGCATAGTGAACTCCGGGTTGTGCCGGACGGAGATTCCCTCGTTACGGAAATTACGGTTGATTTCGTAAACGCGCTCAATACCGCCGACGACCAGCCGCTTTAGATACAGTTCGGGCGCGATGCGAAGGTAAAGGTCAATATCCAGCGCATTGTGATGCGTGACGAAAGGGCGGGCGGCAGCGCCTCCATAGAGCGGCTGCATCATGGGTGTTTCCACTTCGAGAAAGCCGCGCTCATTGAGTTGCCGGCGAAACGAAGCGATGATTTTGGAGCGCGTGACAAAAACATTTCGTACTTCGGGATTGGCGATCAGATCGACGTAGCGCTGGCGGTAGCGCGTTTCAATATCTTCCAAACCATGCCACTTTTCGGGAAGCGCCAGCATGATTTTAGAGAGAAAGTCGATGTCTTCGACGTGAATGGAAAGCTCGCCCGTTTTGGTGCGGAACAAATAACCGGTAATGCCGATAATGTCACCGATATCCAGCAATTCGTATAAGGCATAAGTTTTTTCGCTTACAGCGTCTTTTCTGACGTAGATTTGCAGCTTCTCGCCGTTTTGCAGGAGGTGAAGGAAACCGGCCTTGCCCATGCGCCGGATTTGCAGAATACGGCCTGCCACGCGGACGTTTACCCGCTCCCCAGTCAATTCTTCCGTTGTTTTACTGCCGAACTCCGATAAAATTTGCGGCACAGTGTAGGTGTAATCGAAGGCGTGGCCATAAGGTTCAAAGCCAAGCTGCCGGATTTGCGCCAGGCGTTCATGGCGCTGACGCAACAGTTCATCTTCTTGTGACAAAGGAACTCCCTTGAAAATTCAATTGTAGAGGGCGAGGAGGATCGCTCCTACTTCCGAATAATTAGTTCGCGCAGGTGATCGCGAGTCAGAAAGAATTTAATGGAGCTGGCGTGCTCAAAAAGTTGCTCCAGGTTGCGGCTGTTGAAGTACTGGCTGCGCTGATAAGTACTACCAGGACGAGCAACTTGCGTAACGGTCCGATGGTCCTGAATACGGTACGTATAGACCGGAAATCGCACTGCCTTCTCCTGCGAATTGAAGTAAACCAGCATTTGACCGCCGGAACGCATGATGCGCAGAAGCTGCGCCACGGCCTGCTCGATCAACGGCGAAGACAGAAACTGTAAAGCATCCCAGACCAGGATTCCATCAAAGGAGTTATCGGGAAAAGTAAGCGACTGATCCAGAAAGCGTTGCGCGTTGCTGGCAGCTTGTTGGCCTTCCAGAAGGTCCTTGCCAAAACACTCGCCCATTGTTCCGATAATGTCATCCGAGGAGATGCGATGGCCATAGCCGGTAACAAAGCTGATATTTGCCTGGCTTGCGCCGGACATGTCAAGAATAGATAGGTCCTGGTACGCACCCAGCACGGAACAAAATTGATTCAACCCGCTGCTCGTGCGGGTGAGAGTAGGCGGCGCATCCTTGGCAGTCGATTTAGGAAAAATTCCTTTGCCGGCGCCAAATATCATAGTCGGGTTCAAGGAAGGGAAAGGCTTAGGAAAAAAGTCGGGAAGACGGGAAAGACTTCATGCTAGCAGCGAGGAGCCTTTCCCGACCAAGTTTCTTTACTACTTCGCGGTAACAGCGGCAGCAGCGTTCGGAACAGCAGCTGCGGGTTGCGGGGCAGGCTGGGGTGCCGCTGCGGGCTGCGGCGCGGGTTTATTAACCACTGCTTTCGAAATGTCAATACTTCCTTTGAAGTAAGCGCCGTCCTCAATCACAATGCGGCTTGTCTTGATATCGCCGACGAGTTTGGCTTCCTTCTTGATATCGATCTTATCGGTAGCATCGACATTTCCCTGGATGGAGCCATGAATAATGATCTCACGGGCTTTCAAGCCAGCTTGCACGCGGGCATTGGGGCCAATCGTCAACCGATGCTCCTGGCACTCGACGGTGCCCTCAACTTCCCCGTCAATTGTTAAGTCTTCACGGGCAAAAATCTGGCCCTTAATGGTGACATTTTTGCCAAGCGCGGCGGGACCGGTGCTGCGCGTCGAAATGGGCTCTGGATCAAAAACTCTGGAAGGCGATGACATGGTATTGGTTTCTCTCCTGGGTGGTTCCGTGGACGGTACGGCGGAAGCTGGCGGTGCGCCAGCCGGCTTTTCCGGTCGCTGCGGCAATTCGTCTTGTGTTCGTTTACTCCACATGTGGAAGGCGTCTCCTCGACTTGGCTCCATTCAATCGTACTACTTGACACACTCCTGTAACAGAGGAATACGACTCAATGAGCCCGCGAAAGTACTCTCAAAGATTATGACACTTCCCATAACTGAACTCATATTTGGCATAATGTAGGGCGGTGTCGAGGACTCGCGATCTCGAAGCGCGGCTGGAAAGAGCCGAGCAGCAGCTACGGTTATTTCAGCGTGTCAGCCGCTTAATGACGCGTGATATGGCGCTGGAGGACGTGCTGAACGAGATTGTTCGTTTAATACGAGATTTTCTCCAGTGCGAGTCATGCCTGATCTATCTGGTTGAAGACGACGTTCTGGTTCTGAATGCGTCAAGCGATGAAAGCCGCCAGAATATCGGTAAAGTGCGGTTACGATTGACGGAAGGATTAACCGGGTGGGTAGCGCGGGAGCGACGGCTGTTGGCTATCTCGCGGGAAGCCTACAACGACTCCCGGTTCAAATTCTTCAAGGAATTGCCGCAAGACTTATTTGAGGCGTTTTTGTCGGTCCCGATCATTTCCCAGAACAAGGTGGTAGGCGTCATCAACGTCCAGCACCGGGAAGCGCACATTCACTCGGGCAGCGATATGGAGATGCTGAGCACGGTCGGCGAGCAGGTCGGCTGCCTGCTGGTGTTGTCGCAGCAGAAGAGCGTGGGCACTTCGACCGCGCCTGCAACAGTTTGACTGGACGATATTAAACAAGCCCCAACCTTCGCTACAGCTAATCTGAAGCGGCCTTCTAGGCGGAAATCACTTCTAGGCCAACATCGCTATATTTCACAAATTCACGGTCAGAAGTAACAATGGGAACCTTTTCAGCAAGCGCCACAGCGATCAGCATGCGGTCAAAAGGCTCTTTATGGTGCAGTGGCAATCCATACAGGTGCATAGCATGGCGTACAAAAAAGGGTATTGTCGTAAGTCCAAGATCGTTGATGATCTGTTCAATACGAGCTGCCGGGATATCCAATTTGCGGATTGTAGTTTTGACTGCCATCTCGACAATGGAAACAACGCTGAAAAGCAACTCGTTTGTCTCATCTTGGAGCAATTCGCGTATCCGACTCGGCAGACGCTTCCACCCGTCAGTCTCAGCGGCTTCAATAACGGTGCAGGTATCCAGGAGCAAGCGCATTACACGTCACCCCGAAGCCAAGCTTCAACATCATTCTGCGGCCGATTCCAATCTGGATCGATGACGAGACCTTTCATCGTGCCAAATTTTCTTGGCCCGCTATGTTTCGAGGGAACTAGGTCCACCACTGGCTTGCCGTTGCGCGTAATGGTAACTTGCTCACCACCCTCAACTGCCTCGATGAGTTCGCCTAATCTACTACTAGCTTCAAGGACCGTATACGTTATGTGCATCTCTTTTTTAGGATGCCAAAGTTGGCCGAGCTTTGTTGAACTCTTGTAGCTACAGCCCGACTCAACGTGCGAGAACAGGTGTTCGAAATTGAGAGTAATGCAGAGTACCGCGTTCGGGCACAATGCTTACCCCAGTGCCATGCGCCACAGCTTACTTAATCACCTCTAGGTTGTCAAAGCGCAGCACCGCCTCCACACTCACCCGGCGCTCGTTTTCTATTACGTTGACAGCATATTCATTGAAAAGCATAATTGAGTTATGGCTTGGGAGGTCGAGTTCACGGATGAGTTCGGCCAATGGTGGAAAACTCTTTTAGCGGATCAACAGGATGATGTGGCTTACTCTGTTTCGTTGCTGGCAGAACTGGGTCCAAACTTGGGCTTTCCACATAGCTCAAAGGTGACCGGCTCTACTAAAACTATTTAGACGAACTCCGAAGGGAGGGAAAATCTAATGCCGACGCGAAAGTTCAAAGAACTGCTCAATGCCATGCCGGCCGAGCGTCGACAAAAAATCTCCCAGCGCGTGCGTGAAACCATAGCTGCGATGCCATTGGAAGAACTGCGCCAAGCGCGACACATGACGCAAACCAAGCTGGCGCAGAGTTTGGGAGTGAATCAAAGTGAAGTGTCTAAAATCGAACACCGGACGGACCTGTACTTAAGTACGTTGGCCGAGTACGTTGAAGCGCTGGGTGGCAAGTTAGAAATCCGGGCCGTCTTTCCGGATTGCGAAATCCGCATCACGCAATTTGAAGAACTTGCCTGAACGTGTCATAAACTGCCCAATCACTCCCCACGCAACACTCCCAGCAACCCGGTCATGGCCTCGCTCAGCACCTTGCGGCGTCGATGCACGATGCGCACGGGACGAAACAGTTCGGCGGGTTGCAGGCGCACGGCCGCTAGGCGTCCGGTGCGCTGATCCTCGCGCAGAACGCGTTCAGGCATAATGCTGAGCCCGGCGCCATGCGCCACGGCTTGCTTAATCATCTCCAGGTTGTCGAAGCGCAGCACCACCTCCACGTTCACCCGATGCTCGTGCAAAAACCGCTCGATCTGGCTCTGAATCGGCAGGTCATCATCGAATCCAATGAAGCTTTCTCCCTCCAGCGCCTCTGCCACTATTTGCTCGTGACCGGCTAAGGGGTGCTGGGGCCCTACCGCCACCACCATTTCCTCCTCCCGCCAAGGCAAAGCCACCACTTCCCGCGAGGATTCGGCGTAGCTCATCAGACCGATATCAGCCTGATCGTCCTCTACGGCCTCCCAGACCCGCTCGGGCCGCAGATACGAAATGTTTA
>JAFAZU010000064.1 GCA_019239585.1 Acidobacteriaceae bacterium | reverse complement strand
ACATAAGGAAGCGGCCAGGACCGATGCAAGAAACAGTTTTTTCATAAGATACCCTCTAGGGAATAGTATCAGGAATATTGTATAGCTAATTGAACTAGGAAAGCTACACTTCCAGGATGACCGGCATAATCAGCGGTCGCCTTTGCGTTTCTTTGCTTAGAAAACGCTTCAAATCGTTCCGGATCTTTTCCTGCATCACGCCCCAATCGCTGCGCTCTTCGGCGCTTGAGGTTTCGAGGGTTCGGGCCACTACCCCGCGCGCATCCTGAAGAATACCTGAATTATCACCGCCAACAAAACCGCGACTGACAATTTCAGGAAGTCCTTCGTTTTTGCCCGTATGCTTATTGATGGCGATAATGGGCAGCACGAAACCGTCTTCGGACAGATGGCGGCGGTCCCGGATAATGATGTCTTCCACTACATCGTCGAGCGAACCGGAATCGATGCAGATACGGCCTACTGTAATCTTCTCGCCCCGCCGCGCGCCCATGTGGTCAATTTCGAGCGTGTCGCCGGTTTCGAGAACGAATGTATTTTCCAGTCCTACAGAGTGCAAATGCTGTGCCAACGAAGCGTGGCGCGACAATTGGCGGTACTCGCCGTGAACCGGAACGAAGTACCGGGGCCGAACGAGGTTGAGTATGAGCTTCAGTTCCTCTTCGCTGGCGTGGCCGGAAACGTGTACCGGCGGTTTCATGGTGCCGTAGACGAGATCCGCGCCGCGACGGGCAATATGGTTCATCATCCGAAAGATGGCCTTTTCATTGCCGGGAATAATGCGAGCGCTGAAAACAACCGTGTCACCCTCCTTGAGATAAAGGTGCTTGTGGTTATCAACGGCTACGCGGGACATAGCCGACATCGGTTCGCCTTGCGTGCCGGAAACAACCACCGTGACCTTATCGGGCGGCATCTGCATGATGTCCTGCGGGCGAAGAAGCGTGGAGTCCGGGATGGACAACAGGCCCATGCTGTGCGCAATCTCCGTCACGCTCAGCATACTGCGGCCCAGGAAAGCGACTTTCCGGCCATACTCGTCGGCTAAGTCGAGAATTTGCTGCAGCCGGTGGACGGAACTGCTGAAGCAGGAGATGACCAGCCTGCCCTCACGGTTGGAAAAGAGTTCTTCCAGGCGAGGCCGTACGGCGCGTTCGCTTTCGGTAAAGCCGGGCCGGTCCACGTTGGTCGAGTCGGAGAGGAGCAGAAGAACGCCTCGCTTGCCGTAATCGGCGAGCGTGTGCAGGTCGAAAAGTTCGTTGTCAATCGGCGTGGGATCAACCTTGAAATCGCCGGTATGGATAACCACGCCGAGGGGTGTGGTAATAGCTAAGGCAACAGAGCTCGGGATGGAGTGCGTTACTCGGATGAACTCGATTTCAAACGTGCCGAGGGTGACTCGGTCGCCGGGTTTGATGACATTGAGCTTGGCTCCGTCCAGAAGTTCATGCTCATCCAAGCGGCGTTCCACAAGAGCTAGGGTAAATTCAGTGCCGTAAATGGGAAGGTTCAGCAGTGAGAGCAGGAACGGAACTCCGCCGATATGGTCCTCGTGACCATGGGTGAGCAGCAGGCCGCGAACTTTGTCCGCGTTTTGCTCCAGATAGGTGAAGTCGGGGGTGACAATGTCCACGCCCAGGAGTTCGGATTCGGGGAACATCATCCCCGCATCGACAACGATGATATCGTCACCGTAGCGGATAGCCATGGAGTTCATTCCGAACTCGCCCAGGCCGCCCAGGGGAATGATCTGTAGCTTGCGATCAGGCATGTCTCTGTACAGCCGACGCGTACCGCATCGACGGGAGGAAGCTAAAGGGTAGCATGCGGTGTTCGGATTTGAACACCCGGTTTCGGATTCGGTCACTCGTTTTGAAGCAAAGGCTTTTCTCTCCAACAAGTTGACTTCGGCATCGAACGTGCGTGAATTATGGGTATGGCAACGACTTTACCGGAAGTTCTCAACGACTTACGTTTTGCTCTTCGCCAAATGCGAAAGCAGCCGGGAGTGGCGGCGAGCGCCATTGCAACGCTGGCGCTCGGTATCGGGGCGTCCACGGCGGTATTCAGTTTGTTGTACGGAGCACTGTTGAAACCGTTGCCCTATTTGCAGCCACAACGCATTGTTTTTATCCACAATGTTTTTCCGAAAGCCCGGACGGCACCGAGCGGCGTATCCACGGTGGATTACGTAGAGTTGAAGAAACACCCGGAAGTGTTCAGCGATGTCGCAGAGTACTACTTTAATGACTTGACGCTGACCGGAGCTGGTGCGGCAAAACATGTCGATCCCGTGAATGCCTCGGCGAGCTTTTTCCGGATACTTGGCGTGAAGCCTGCGCTGGGCCGGGCCATTACCGAAGAGGATGATCGTTATGGTGCCCCCAAAGTAGCGCTGTTGAGCGATAAGTTTTGGCGAAGCGCCTTTAACGGCGACCGGCATGTAATTGGGCGGACGATTCGCTTAGACGAGGTCCCGTACACCATTATTGGCGTAATGCCGCAGCAGTTTCAGTTTCCTTATCCAGCAACGCAGATTTGGCTCCCGCTCGCTCTGACCCCCACGGATCTGGAGGGGAAAGGCAGGCTTGACCGGTGGGCTTTCTCGATTGCGCGCCTTGCGCCGGGAGTAACAAAAGAAAAATCGGATGGGGCGCTGCGGGTGATTGGACATCAACTGGCTGCACGGCTTCGGCAGTTTCCGGAATTCTTTCCGGAGAAGGAGGACTGGCATTTCAGCACGGCTCCGCTCGTCGAAGAACAGACGAGAAGTGTTCGGAACTGGATTCTGTTGGCGTTTGGGGCAGTGTTCCTGGTACTGCTAATTGCCTGTTCTAATGTGAGCGGACTGTTGTTGATCCGCGCGCTCTCACGGAGCACGGAAATGGCGGTACGCGCTGCTATGGGCGCCAGCAAGACCCGTATTTTTCAGCAGGTGCTGACGGAAACAGCATTGCTGGTTTGCATAGGAAGCGCTCTGGGGTTAGTCGTGGCGAGTTGGCTGGTCGATCTTTCCAATCGTTATGGCCCATTCGCGCAGGCGGCAAAGCTGCAAGGACCGAGCGTACTGTTTGCTGCCGTAACGGCTCTCTTTTGTACGGTGCTGACGGGACTGCTTCCGGCGTTTGTCAGCACAAGTCTGCCTTTGGAGCAGAGTTTAAAATCAGGCGCGACGCGAACGGCAACGTCAGGAAGCAGGTTGCGCTTTGCTGCCGTTGCTGGGCAAGTGGCGCTGGCTGTTACGCTCCTTTTTACCGCTACTCTGTTGAGCAGAAGCTTTATGAAGTTGCTAGCAGTTTCGCCGGGATTTGAAGCAAAACATGTGTGGAGCGGATTAATTCAGTTGCCGCAAAAGTTGTATAAAGCCCCTGATGTGCAGCTACGGTTTTTCCAAAATTTGCAAGAAAAGGCAGCGCAATTGCCCGGAGTAGAGTCGGCTTCGGCCAGTGCTCCCCTGCCCTTTACGTACGGAGTCTGGTCGCTCGATCTTTCTTTCCCGGGGCGCCCCGAACTGCCGAACCAGCCGAGAGCAGAAGCAGCCGCCGTTCTGCCCGGTTATTTCGGGGTGATGCGAATTCCATTACGGCGTGGCCGCATGTTTACAACTGATGATAAACCGCCGCTACGCCCTGTTTCTGTCATCAATGAAGAATTCGCCCGCGTTTATTTTCCAGGCGAGGACCCGATTGGAAAGCAGGTCGGTGTTGGTGGGGACCGGGACAGGCCAACAACAATCATAGGCATTGTGGGCGATGTCGAAAATAGTGAATTGGGTGGACCACGCAAACCGCAGATTTATGGGTCGGTTCTGTACGAACCAGTCTCCGCAATGTGTTTAGTGGTGCGTACGCGAGGTGATGTGGACATTACGAACGCGGTAAGAAGCGAAGTGACAAAGCTGGATCCGCATGTTGCGCTGTTTGATGTCGCCACAATGGACGAACGCGTTGGGCATTCTTTACAACTTCGGCGGTTTGTTGCTTTCGTGTTGAACGCTTTTGGCGGGGTTGGATTATTACTGGCAGCACTTGGAATTTATGCCTCGCTGGCGCATCTGGTAGTGTTGCGACGACGCGAGATTGGCATTCGGATAGCGCTGGGGGCGGCTTGGCAGAATGTAGCCGGATTGGTCTGGCAGCAGGGCCTGTCGGTGATGGGCGCTGGGACGCTTGCCGGAACCATAGGCGCAGTAACTGCTGGAGCCCTGCTGCGGAATGAAGTATTCGGGGTCAGCACTTACGATGACGTGACTTGGGCGGTGGTGTTTGGGGTTCTGGCGCTTATGGCTGCACTGGCAGCTTGGCTACCTACTCACCGCGCATTAAAAATACAGCCAACGGAAGCGTTGCGGGAAGAGTGAGTGATAGCCGACCATTATGCATGACTCCCATTCTTGAAACAGCACGGCTTATCCTTCGCCCCCTCGAACTCGCTGACGCTGATGAGATCCAATGCCTCTTTCCACAATGGGAGATCGTCCGTTACCTAGCAAGCCAGGTACCCTGGCCATATCCCCCTGATGGAGCTTATGTGTTTTGCCGCGACGTTGCGCTGCCCGCTATGAACAGCGGAAACGCTTGGCATTGGACGCTGCGGTTAAAAGATGCCCCTTACCGCCTTATTGGGGCTATCGGCCTTATGAAAGGCGAAGACGTTAACCGTGGCTTCTGGCTCGCCTTGCCCTGGCAAGGGCAGGGTCTTATGAGCGAAGCGACGGAAGCTGTCACCGATTACTGGTTTAATACTCTTAAATTTCCGGTGTTGCGAGTTCCCAAAGCCGTAGCCAATACAGCGTCCAGGCGAATCTCTGAGAAAAGCGGTATGCGCGTTGTTGCCGTAGAGGAGCGGGACTATGTTTCCGGGCGTTTTCCGACAGAAATCTGGGAGATTACTGCCGATGAGTGGAACGCGCGTAAGCGTGGCTGTTGATTAACGGCTCACTTACTGTGCTTCCTTTGCATCGGAGCGGATG
>JAFAZU010000641.1 GCA_019239585.1 Acidobacteriaceae bacterium | reverse complement strand
TGGTCGGTGATGTCGATGGTGCTGGTGCGAAGCCGGATAAGAACCTTGTGCAACCATTTGTGGTTCATGTTTCCGGTAGCGCGGCCTAATCGCTTCAAAATGCCGTGCGCGGTGAAAGTGCATTCGGTGCCAAGCGGGTGTTGCCGCGCCAGGTCAAGCAGTTCGAGATACACGTCGAGGTCAGATTGGTCGAACCGCTCGCCGTTAAAAAGAACCTCAAGGCCGCCAACAGAAAATATTTTCTGCTGCTCACGAAAAAGCGGTCGCTGGTCTTTGAAGTTAAGCGCCGGGAAAAGTGCGGAACGAAAAATAGCATTGGGAGCTGCACGGCGATTTTCAGCCCAGAGCGGAAGCTGGATCACTTGCGCCGGTAATTTTTTCTCCGGCTCCGGTTCTTCTGCGCGGGGATTGGCCTTTACCTTCTCGAAAAGGCTTACTAGCGCCGCGTGAGTTTCATCGGGATCGATGCGCTCTGGCTCGCTCATTCAAATCTCCACTGGACTAGTCAAACGGATAACGTGTTGGCCATCATCATCCGGTCACCCTCGCGCCCGCTTTTGAAAAACGGCTCTTGGCTTTGTCCACCCTGCGAAGCGTCCGCAGATAGCCTCTCACCTTGAACACTTTCCGCGCCTCGTCAAGCAGTTCGGGATATTGGCGCTCATAGGTTTCGAGATCTGACGCCGCCCATATTCGCGTCCGTCCGCGATTGACTGCGAAACACGGCGGCGGAAAATCCGGGCGCCCGATAACCTTGTAGAGGCCCTGCCGCGTGTACACCCAGCGCCGCTGTAAATCCTGAAAGCTGAGGTAGCTTTCACCGGCGCGCGAGCGCAGCGCGGCGGGTTGCGGAGGAGCGGCGCTGCGCTCGCGCGCCGCGCCGCCGATGTCGGGCAACGGCTTCGCTGCCGACAAAAATTGCTTCAGGTCTTGCCGCTCCGCCGTCGTCAGGACTTCGTTGAACAGGTACACCGCGGGCGCATTGTTCTCGACCGCGACCAGCACAATCTGTCCCTCGCTCAGTTGATGCGGCTGCCGCAGGCCGTACCGTCTCGCCTCCTCCGGGTGGTCTCTGAGGTACTGCCGGTAGCCGGACAACTGGCGCTCGTTCGCCGCCACGTCCGCCCCGCTGACACGGGCCAGCCCGAGGCCGCGCCGGGCCAGCATCTCGGCAAAGCCCGCCCCGTTTTCATTCATGGCCGCCGCCTTTTTGTCGGGGGGGTGCAGCGGGGGTTTCCCCCCTGCCAAGCAACTTGTCCGGACATTTTTTGTCCGGACAAGTTATGGCTTGCACACATCTTCGGCGCGGTCTGGCCGCGCCCAACTTGCAATCCGGCCTGACCACCTTTTCGGGGCCTTCCCGGATAGCCCGGGCCTGCCCTCTTTAGCCTGCCGGATGGCAGGCTCCTACCGTGTTGACATCATGTCAACACATAAATGCGCCCTGCGGGATGTTTCGTGTCCGGATTTTTTTGACTGCTCAGGTTTTGGGGAACACTGGCCGGCGCGCCGCTGACCTCGCCGTTAACGCTGATTTCGCTAATTACTTTCGCCCTCCCATGCTACAAGCGGGGCCGTTTTTAAGATGCCAATCACTTTAAGGGGGAAGAAACATGGAGGGCGGTGAAAAACTACTTCTGTCTATTGGGGCAGGGTTTATTCTATCTGTTGCTTCATTTGTCGGCGGTGTAAAGGTCGGGGGCGGGGATGAGCTTCGGGACTCGATAAAGCGATATGTGGCCGCCACAGGGAACGGCTCCATCACATGCACATTTGAAGACACAACTACGCAGGTCACCTTCAACAATCAGCGACTTGACCAGCTTGACCCGAAGTTTCGGGCCGCTGTTGCAGAAGCCCTGAACAGGGGCGCATGCGTTGCCAGTCTCCCGCAAGAGCCTACCCCCAAGCTCACGACTACAACCGGCAACTCCAAGCCTACCAATGGGTAAACCAGCCTTTGCGCTTCGGGGCCTGCTGACTCTGGTCGGTAAGCAAAGCCGTCAACCGGGTATTCTGTTCACGTAGGTTGTCGCGCTCGCCTTCGACCTGGCGGCAGAGCCTTTCCAGCACATCGACCACCGCCTTGAGCCGCGCCACTTCGGCGTTAGCTTGGGGTGCACCACCGTCCACATTCGAAAACTTTGATGGGTAAACCCTGTGCAGTTCGGCGGGATCAATCTGCCATCTTCCAAACGCATCCTTGGTTGCAGAAACCTTGTTGTTAGCTAGAGCTTTTGCGATGCCAGCCTTGCTCATCCCGCAGGCTTTTGCCGCCTCTCCCAGTGTGTAAGCCATCGTTCATCCTCATCCACCCGGTTGCCGATGACCCGGCGTAGCAGCCTGCTCGTTAAAATTCGGCTAATCGCGTCCGTAACCCCGCGGCGGCGCGCTGCTCTCCAATTCGGACAGGTCAATCTCGCAGATGGCCTGCAACGCTTCGGCGGTCGCGCCTTCGGCCAAGCTCTCAGGCAGGCTGTCCAGCCATGCTTGGTATTCCTGCTGAAGCTCAACCAGTTCGGCCACGGCGTCACGCCAGCGTTGCGCCCGGCTGCGGCGATCGCCCGGTTTCCGGTAACGGATTTTTGGCGCGCCGTCCTTGTGCGCCTCCCGGAACTTGGCCTGACGCTCGGCGTTCGTCATGGCCCTATCGCCCAGTGGTTTGGCTCCCCGGCCCATCACAACATCAAAATTGATGTAGGCATCAGTTCAGCCGCCGCACTCATGGCCTTCGGCGCATTCATCGCAAAGCCACCGCCCGCCGCAGTCCTTGCAGCGCACCAGTTGCGGCACATAGGCCCGGCACCGCTGGCACTCACCCGGCCCGATTGTCCATTCCGCGTTCATCGTCGGTCTTCCCCATTATCGTTACGTAACCGAATTGTATAGGTTTCAGGTCCGATATGCCAGAAGCCGTTTTAAGGCGATTTGAGCCGCGTTGCCTTGATGGTGGCTACCCAACTCGCGGCCAGCCGAAAAAATCGCTCCACGAGCAAATTTGCCCGAGTCATGACGATAGCCAATTGCCGATGTCCGCACTCGAAACTGAAAACAACCTGCGCCACAGCCCCCGGCCAGTGTTCCCTTCTTTTTCCTGCCGGTCTGTTGGCTTGTAATCCTGAAGGACGAGACATGTGTTGGTCTGACCGCGCAGCCCCAGTCAGACCAACACGCTCGCAGAAGCGCTGCCCCGCCGTGTTTCTGTTGTTGGCTTGTTGCCGCCAGTGCTGGCCGGTCGGCTTCTGGAAAGGCTAAAAAAGTTGCGCCCGTAGGGCGCTCCTCATTTGCCGCGAAGCCGAAGGCGAGCGGCCCTCTGCCGGGTTATAAAAAAGGTTACCTAAAGGTTATCGGCGGCCAAAAATCTTAAAAGCCGTTGACTTTACTGGACAATTCGGAAAAGAGGCGTCGGCGCTATACCGTGCCTGCGTCGGCGCTATACCGTGCCTTCCTCCCCACGTTTTTTGCGCCGTCCCTTGATGATTTTTTTAACGATGTGGTGGGCCTGTCCCGGCGTCGGACGCACATCGGCTTTGATGGCGTCGCCATCTTCCGACACGCTATAGCCGCGTAGGAATCCGGTTTCCTTCAGCCGGTCGTGTGCCTCGATGAGGCGCGCGCGTTCATCGCGCTTGTTGGAGTTGTTGAGGCCGACGATTGCCGCCAAGGTGTCGAAGCTGTGATACCCCGGCATGACGTGGCTGGAGTAGTACGCATGCAGGGCCTTCGCCGTGGCGCTGCGGCCGAGCGCGCGCCGCTGCTCGCGGTCGATGCTTGACCACATGCCGAAGCCGAACAGCGCCGCGAATTTGGGATTGATGCTGATGGTGTAATGGCGCGTGAGTTCGTCTTTGAACCCGCCCTCAATCAGCCCGCCGAAAACGCGCTTCTTTTGGTCGGTGATGTCGATGGTGCTGGTGCGAAGCCGGATAAGAACCTTGTGCAACCATTTGTGGTTCATGTTTCCGGTAGCGCGGCCTAATCGCTTCAAAATGCCGTGCGCGGTGAAAGTGCATTCGGTGCCAAGCGGGTGTTGCCGC
>JAFAZU010000543.1 GCA_019239585.1 Acidobacteriaceae bacterium | reverse complement strand
GTTGCGAATCTCCACAATTGTTCTTGCATCCGCGCAGAATTCATATAAGGCGGCCCATTCATCGAAGTAACGCCATACATTGACGCTGTCTCTGCGGCCATCTTCAATAGAAATGGACCTTAGCCCTTTGCGGTATTTCAGATACGGACGTGGTTTTTGCTGCCACCTTTGCCGCCACTTCTCTACTCGCGTAAATAACTCGTCGCGTTCCTCCTTATGTTGAGCCCCTTCGGTTTCATGCTCAAAATAATAGGAAATACGGGATAAGTCGAACAACTCTTCCGGAAAGATGAACTGGTAGCAAGGCGCTGGTGTGAGTTTGTAAATGCCCTGGGAAGCCGGATCAGTGTACATCGGTGAGCCACGGTCAGCACGAGCCTTCGCAATGGCATACGGCGGTTGTAAGTGAGGCATCTTGGCTATCAATTCGCTTTGAATGGTAAAATCCGCAGAAGTCTCCCCAGGAAATCCAACTAAAATGTTATATAGGTTATTAATTTCGTAATAAGTACACCATTTAATAAGCTCCAGGTTTCGCATACCTGTCGTAAGCTTCCGCATGGTCTTCAGAACACTCGTCGAGAAACTCTCTACGCCAGGCTGCACAGAATGCAAGCCACCTCGCCGCATTCGCCCCAGTTGAGTGCGTGACAAATTAGGGCGGATTTCATAGTGAATCTTTATGTCACTGTTTACGGCTGCTAGCCTGCCGAACAAGTTTTCTGTGTATTCCGGCGCCATGATGTTATCAATGGCATTGAATTGGAACACGCCGTAGCGGCTGGACAAAACTTCCAATTGTTGGATTAGTTGCTCGGCCTGTTTGGCTCTAAACTCCATACCCGAGCGATTCAGCCCGCAAAACGTGCAATGATTTTTTTCTCCCCACCAGCAGCCGCGCGCTGCCTCAACGGGAAGCATCACTTCACATGCCTCTTCTGACCACTCATAACCGCTTTCGCGGCGTGCATAAAAATACTCGTCGAAGTCCGGTACAGGCGTGGCGTTCATATCCGCAAAGTTGGGCGCTCGTCCGGCATACTGTACACCATGGTTATTTCGCCACATCACCCCGTGAAGACCCGCCATCGACTCTCCTTTGTATAAACGGCGGATAAATTCAGGAAATGAAATCTCGCCATCCCCGCAATGCGCGAAGTCGATTTGCGGGTATCCTCTCATGACCTCGTCCGCAATATCGTCTTCCATACTCGCTCCCCCAAGAATGATCGGCAGGTTCGGGTGTCGCTGTTTGAGGGCGCGTGCCAACGCTAGGCTTGCTGACAACTGTTGAAAAACTACCGTGAAACCCACCAAACCAAAGCGGCTCCAGTCAATCTCCTCGACACAGAACTTAATAAAGGAGGGTGCGGCTTCGTCTCTAATCCGGAGTAAGTCTTCTCTGGAGCAATCCGCCCGGCGGCAAATAGCATCGAAATCATCTGCATAGAAACGAAAGTATTGGTCATCCCGCTGCTTAGCATTTGCTCCGGTCTCATTAAAAGCAGCTTTGCTCCAGATCCACTCTCCTACCATGCAAGGCCATACTTCGGAAATTGCCTCGCTGATTTTCCAGCCGACGTGCGTTCCAAAATACATAAAAAGGGAGAACACTTGGGCTGGAATCTGGGCAGCTTCAAGCGTCGGCTTCAACAATGCGAGTTGAAAAGAAGGAAAGCGAGCAGACAGTGTCGGCATGCTGACAAGCGCGACCGGTTTGGCGTTAGCGTTCATTTCTGCCGCCTAGCTTGCTTTCAACGACGGGAAGTTACTTGGGTAGTTTATAGAAAAAAAATTAAAAATACAATGAAAATTTTGCTGCCTTTTCGACAATTTGACAAAATCGCGAGGTCCGTTTGGTACGCGACCGGCAGTATGTTGGCCGGACACTGCAATGCGGTCGTAGTTTGCTTAACCACAAAGGAAAGCGTTGGCGCGATAAGAAGCAGGAGCAAGAGCGTACATCGGTTGAGGCGCAGCAGCTTAACTCTCAACTGAGGGTGGCGTTTCGTGTGAGATGGCAGCAGCGTTCGTTTAGGAGCGGACGCGCGTAAATGAATACACCGTAACCTCTTCTACGCCCCGGTGTACATACGCCTCCGTCTTCTCAAAATGCTCATCGTCTTTAATCTTGATGACGAGCCGAACCAAGTGGGCCTCTTCTTGCGATTGAAGGTTCGTCGCATCTAGGAAACGGAACGTCATTTCGGTTGACGTGCTGTTCGGATCCAGCGCGAGCCGTGGTTGGTTCCCTTGGGCGCAGTAATGGGTCGCAAGCAGGCGGTTCCCGTCGGGGTGGAAGATCGTCAGAGTCTCCCGGCCGTTCGGCGTTGTAAATGTTTCCACCACTGCTGAATCATTCGAAATGGTTCGAAGATTTAAGCGAATGATGGCGCCTTTTGTCCCGATGCTCGCCTGCCAATTCCCCGTGATGCGCTGAAGTCCGGTAAAGGCACGGTCCGCGATCGGAGCGCGGGCGCCGGAGAGGAGGAGGGCGAACGCGAGCAGCAGCGTGGGAAACCGCATACTTTAGAGTAATCTGTCTGCTACCGCCGCAAGCCCAGCGCCAGGAACCAGGCTGCAATCTGCAGAAAGCGGGCTGCCCCTCTAACGACCAATGGCTCCGGATTTACAAGCACGTCAGAGTCTGAAGAACTAAGGGGATTGAATCGCAAAGGAAGCGATTTGATCACCACACAAGCCGCTACAAGAACCCAGACTGCACAACCCTTTTTAGTGCTTATCCCGGTAAATGGAGCGGCTCACTCGGTTCTGCTGACGGTTGACGCTATTTCGCTCGGCATTGGTCAGCTTTCCGCCGTTCGCGGCGCGGTCAGCATGGATTGTGCGGTTAATATTGGCTTCGCGGTTTTCTAAATTGGCAGTCTGCCCGGCATTGAGGCGTCCGGATTGAATCCCCTGTGCAATGCGGTCTTGCTGATTTTCCTTGCGTTGCCCTATCTTACCGTTGCCGAAATGATCAGAAGCGGCGTTATGTTTGTCGGCATAGATCTGCTTGCTCAAACCATTTTGCTGTCCGTTAATCTGAGCCCGTTCGGCCGAGGTCAAATTGCCTCCATTGGCCTGTCGATCCGCCCGAATCTCACCGTTGAGGGCGCGCTCCTGATTCTCCAGGTTTGCCGTTTCACCCGGTGTTAGTTGCCCCGAACGCACGCCTTGCGCCACACGGTCCTGTTGATTTTCGCGCTGCGTGTTGACCTGTCCAAAGCCTGCAACAGCAAGCGTTCCAATCAAAATCGAAGTTCCAAGCAGTTTTTTCATTTTCTTTCTCCTCCAAGTACTGAGTTCTCTCAGTTGCTTCACTTCCCTAAACGGCAGGACCATCGTTTTGTTGACTGGAATTGTCGTTAAACTTCTTTTAATTGATTTAGGAATTTCAGCTAATACCGGACTATAGCTTTTCGAAAACTCTGACGCTAGGCTAAGAGTTGGATCTTTCCACGCCACTTCAGTATGTGAAAGGGATCGGCCCCGTACGCGCCAAGATACTGGCGGCTAAAGGTCTGTTGATCGTATCGGACCTGCTTTACTACGCGCCGTTCCGGTATGAAGACCGTCGCAACATGAAAACGGTCGCGCAACTCGCCCCGGGTGAGAAAGCGGCGGTACTCGGATGGGTTCGCGGATCGAAGCTCTCGCGGGTCGGCCGCAAAATGCAAGGTCTCTTTGAGGCCAGTTTATGGGATGGCACAGGAGGACTCCTGCACGCCCGCTGGTTTCATGGCGAGCGATACGCCAAAACCCTGGTTCCTGATACCCGCGTAGCTGTATTTGGAAAGGTCGAGTTTGATCGTTTCAACGGAGATCGCCTGATGATCCAACCGGACATTGAAATCCTGTCCAACGAAGACGAGGACGACGAGTGTCTTCACATCGGGCGCATCGTTCCCGTTTACGAAGCGGCCGGCAAAATCTCCACGCGCGTTTTCCGGGTCCTGATCCATCGCATCTTAAAAGAAGTATCGTTACCGGAGGACGCTCTGCCCCCGAGCGTTCGCGAGCGCATTGGGCTGCCGGATCTTTCTACTGCCATCCAACATTTGCACAATCCTCCGCAAGACACGGACCTACAACTCTTAAATGAATTCCGCACGCCCGCACAGTACCGCTTGATCTTTGATGAGTTCTTCTGGCTGGAGTGCGGCCTGGCTTTCAAGAAAACCAAGGCGAAAGCAGCAACCGGAATTGCTTTTCAGATCACGGATGGAGTGCGGGAGCAGATTAAACGGATGCTGCCTTTCAAACCAACCGGCGCGCAACGGAGAGTCGTACAGGAGATTGCGGACGACATGAAACAACCGCACCCGATGAATCGCCTGCTGCAAGGCGATGTGGGAAGCGGAAAAACCATTGTGGCAGCGGAAGCCGCCATCATTGCGATTGAAAACAAATACCAGGTTGC
>JAFAZU010000517.1 GCA_019239585.1 Acidobacteriaceae bacterium | reverse complement strand
AGAACTTGACAACGATACGGATATCGAAGGCTTTGTTCGAGTCCCCAATGGACCGATTCAGAACGTTGCCTATTACCAGATCGCAGGAGACCGCTTCTTTCAAACTATGGGCGCACACCTGATGGAGGGCCGCTTTCTTGAGGAACGAGACGGTAATGAGAGAACTCCCGGAGTGGTCGTCAACGCCGCAATGGCCCGTACCTTCTGGCCGCATCAGTCCGCTATCGGCAGGCGCGTGCGTCCCAGCAGTTCCAAACCACTTCCCTGGTTCACAGTGGTCGGCGTAATCGCCGATATGAAAAACGGCGGCATTGATAAGCCTGCTGGAACTGAGCTGTTTATCCCCTACCGCATGGCGCAAAATGGATTGTCCACGCCCAACATCGCTCTGAAAACGACGCGAGACCCGCTTTTATTAGTTGCTGAAGTTCGTCGCGCTGTAGCTTCCATCGACGGGAGCCTACCGCTCGCGAAAGTGCGGACCATGGAGGATGTAATTGCCGCCGCCAATTCGAGGCCACGTTTTCTCACCCTTATTCTCACAATGTTCTCTGTTCTCGCTTTGGGACTCGCTACCGTTGGAATTTATGGCGTAATCTCCTATTCCGTCGAACGGCGGACAGCGGAGTTCGGCATTAAAATGGCGCTGGGCGCGCAGCCTCAGCGGTTGCTCCTACAAGTCATCGGTCAAGGAGCCATGATGGGCATCGTTGGCGTGATCGTCGGTCTGGCTGCAGCTCTTTTGCTCACCCGCTCCCTGGAAGGATTGCTGTTTGGTGTATCGCGTTTTGATCCTTCTTCATTGGTTGTGACTGTTGCCACTCTCTTAGGAACAACTGTGGCAGCCTCTCTGCTACCTGCGCTTCGAGCCATGCGAGTAGAGCCAGTAACAGCGCTCCGGTATGAATGAGTATTCGATCTAGTGCCGCCTTCTCCAAAGCAGCATTCCTGCGCCTGCGAGAGCGCCAATCGCCAGCCCTGCCCATCCGCGATTGCAGACTGGCCCAGCTTTGCAGGCTGAAGTTAGAGGCCTTATTCGAAAGAACGCCGCACAAACTGTTCGACTGCCACTCTGCCGATACCCACCGAAGCTCCAGTAAGTACAACCACTTCGCCCTTTTTTGCCATCAATCCTCCCTTCTTGGAAGGATGCGCCGTTTAGACCTGGAGCAAAACATAAAACCAGTAAATCTGGCGACCGAAATTTTGCTGGAAAACCGTGAAGCGATTTATGGCTCCTGGCGTCTTAGAGACGTAAAGTGCTTCGTTAAGCAAAAAGGAACAAACTTATGGCTTCCACAACGAAATCGACAGTGATTGCTGCTTTCCGGAACAGCGCTGATGCACAAGCGGCAGCGCAGGATTTACAAGCAGCAGGTATCAACCGAGGAGATATTTACCTGGAAAGCTCGGGCAGTGGCACCTCCACCACTAGCGGCACTTCCAGCACCGATGACTATAGCTCCAGAACTACCAGGCATGAGGGCGGGATTACAGGCTGGTTCAAATCGCTCTTCGGCGCTGAGGAGGACACGGATCGGGCAGGTTACGAACGAGCATATAGCGAAGGTCATTACCTGTTAAGCGTGGACGCGGACGAAAGTCAAATTGGCCGGATCGAAGACATTTTGAACGGTCACTCTCCCGTGAATGTTCACACTGATGACGCCTACACTAGCGGGTCAACGACGGGCAGCCCGAATTATGGAACAACCGGCACGGCGACTACGGCTGCGGCCCTAGGGACAACCGGCGCTGCCGGCACTGCCCGAACCCCCAAAACCGGAGCGAACACTGAAGAGTCGATCCCGGTAGTTGAAGAAGAGTTACAGGTAGGAAAGCGCCGGGTCCTGCGTGGCGGCGTCCGTGTCTATTCCCGTGTCATTGAGCAGCCTGTGGAACAAAGCGTCGATTTGCAGGAAGAGCGGGTGCGCGTTGATCGCCGGCCCGTCAATCGCCCTGCTTCAGACGCTGATTTCAGGACGGGGAAAGACGAAGTGATTGAGGTGGAGGAGTTTGCCGAACAGCCCGTGATTGCCAAACAGGCGCGAGTTGTTGAGGAAGTTCGCGTTGGAAAAGAAGTCTCGCAAAGAAGCGAAACCGTGCGCGACACAGTCCGGCGTACTGAAGTTGACGTCGAGCAAATTCCGGCTACGACCGGCGCCACTGGTACAGCAACAGGAGCGGCAACGGGAGCCGCGTTCGACGACTCCGATTTCCGCCGTGACTTTCAGACGAACTATGGCACAAGCGGGGCGGCTTACGATACCTATGCGCCCGCTTACCGCTACGGTTACGACATGGCATCCGATCCACGCTACAAAGGAAGAAGCTTTTCGGACGTAGAAAACGACTTGCGTACCGACTACGGCCGTCGCTATCCCAACAGCACTTGGGACAAGATGAAGAACTCGATCCGTTACGGCTGGGACAAAGTTACCGGACGAGCTTAACCTGATTCCTAGCAGGCTGTACAACAAAGGACACTGGAAGGACACTGCTTCAACACGGCGGTGTCCTTTTTGTTAGATAAAGCACGATAGTACCCTCCAAATCGCCCCCATTTAAAAAACAAATACAAGATTTTCCGTTTTAGCCCTACACTAGTCTGTATTACTTACAGCAATTTATACAGTCGGCTGGTTTCTTGTGAAAAGGCAGAGCTTGTAATGCCTATTCAAGCTTTGTACTTTGGCGCTGTTTGGAAAGCCGTCGATTTCCGTTACACTTGGGCGGGGGATGGGACGTTGCTGTTGAGCCTGGAATGTGAGTCACATCATACGCCGACGCTCCCCTTGACTTACGGTGATCTGCTCTGTCATCTCCGTGGTATGTGTTCCTGGCAATTGGATTTAAAGGTCATCATCGGTATGGAGCAAGAGCTAACCGAGGTACTCACTCTTTATCATGAATTCGACTATGCCCTTCACACGGGCGCTACCCTGATGCTGATTGTGACACCGCCGGACGCGTACTTTGAACGTCAGGCTGCCTGAGGCGTCTTGATTCTAGTTCTGGCCCGTTTCATTGGGCCAAGAAGCGCCAAGACAATCTGCTCATAAACGTAATTACTTCGGCTGTCACGGTATTTTTCCGCAAAAGGACGTAGTGTACCCGCCGAGAATGTTTCGAGAACAGTTGGGTGAATATAGTACTTCCGGCAAGTTGCTGGTTTGTTGCCAAGCTTGCAGGCAACACTTTTCACAACCTCTACGAGAGCAGCTTTAACAGCTTTCGCCGACATAGTGCCATCTTCGTTGGGAGCGTCGTCAACAAACTGCTCCAGTAAATAATTCGCCGCCAGGCAAGTGCCGCCCCAGGTGCGAAAGTCTTTGGCCGTGAAATCGCCTCCGCTGATGAGCCGCAAATACTCATTCACATCACCGGACTCAACGCTCTGCGGCTGGCCGTTGCTGTCAATATATTCCAGCAGCGAACTGCCCGGAATATCTTTACAGCGCCGAAGTACTTTGGCCAGCCGCTTGTCTTCCAGCGTGATCTCATGGTGCTGGCCGCTTTTGCCGCGAAACTTAAACTTCAGAACGTCTCCCAGAATCTGGCAATGCCGATTGCGGAGCGTCGTCAAGCCGAACGATCCGTTTTCTTCGACATATTCTTCATTGCCGATACGAATATAGGTGGTCTCCAGCAGCTTTACTACTGCCGCCAGCACCTTTCGCTTCGGCATCCCGCGCCGGTTCAAATCCCGGTTCACAACACGCCTGATACGAGGCAGCACCTTGCCGAAAGCCAGCATACGGTCGAACTTTACCAAATCCCGAGCCTGACGATACGCAGGGTGATACCGGTACTGTTTCCGGCCCTTTGCATCCCAACCTACTGCTTGGATATGCCCGTTTTTGCTCGGGCAAATCCATACCGACGTCCATGCCGGAGGTATGACGAGAGACCGAATGCGCTGTAGCGTTTCCTCATTGTCGATAGTCTGGTCGCGGGGGTCCAGATAAATAAATCCGTCGCCCTTCGGCTCACGCCGGATGCCCGGCCCTTTCGGAATTACGTATCGTAATCCGGCATCGTGAGCTGACTTCACCTCATCCGGAACGATGGAACTAATACTTGTCGGCGTTGTTGACATCTGCTTTTAATTGGATGCACTGAAAAAGCGAAACACTACTTTGATGCTAATACGGGTCCTGCCGGCGCACAACGGGAATGAGATGTCACATTCCGGTGAAGCACAAAGGAGCATATTGTAGTCCTACGAATTTGGAATCTGCATGGTAAAGGCAGTTATTTTCGATATTGATGGAACGCTGCTCGATTCCGTCGACTTGCATGCCCAGGCTTGGCAGGAAGCGTTCAAAAAGTTCGGCTACGATTTCCCATTTGATAAGGTTCGCAGCCAGATTGGCAAAGGCGGAGATCAACTGCTTCCGGTTTTTCTGTCGGAGAAGGATCAGAAGGAAAGGGGAAAAGCAATTACCGAATACCGCAGCCAGTTGTTTAAGGAAAATTACCTGTCGAAAGTAAAGCCTTTTCCTTATGTCCGGGAGTTATTTGAAAAAGTAAAGGCGCACGGCCAAAAACCAGGGGTGGCCTCTTCTGCTAAAGGCGACGAGTTGAAAACCTTTGAGAGTATTGCCAAAATCGAGGATCTGGTGGATGCGGAAATTTCTTCTGCTGACGCCAAACGCTCAAAACCACACCCGGATATCTTTGAAGCCGCTCTCGACCGGCTCGGCAGAGACGTTCAGCCAGAGAGCGCTGTTGTTGTGGGAGACAGCCCATACGATGCGGAAGCTGCGGGAAAAGCAGGGATGCGAACGGTTGGAGTACTCTGCGGCGGGTTTGCGGAAAAGGACCTGCGCGAAGCTGGCTGTATCGCTATCTTTCGCGATCCCGAAGAATTGTGGAAGCGCTACGACGAGTCGCCGCTTACGCCGAACCAATAAAGTCAGGACGTAAAGCGGCCAAGCTGAGAGGCAACTGCCATCAGCGCAAACGTAAAGAACAACAAATCGTTGTTCCAAAACACAAATGCCGTAAACAGGCACAAAAGGGCGAGCTGGGACCTGGGGTCCAGTGACCAATCAAACATGAGCGGTAATCACTATAGTGCCAGATCAGAAATGACGATCTCCACAAGTTACAAAATCTTTCAAGCTTTCCTTTACAGATTAGTTCGTTCCCATTGATTAAAAATCATCCATGCGCATGGGCAATTCGCCGCCTCCGCTTGAAGTTTGCCCCTGCACCGTCGTATCATCACGCCCAGTGGACACCGTTTCAGCCTCGCAGGAACAAGGGGCGCCGGTAACCGCCCTTCCTGATTTTCCGAACCGCCGGGCATCCCTTATACTGTGGGTTTGCCTCGCTCTTTACACCATTGGTTTGCTTACCTACTCACAAACCATGGCTTTTGTATGGGACGAAGGCTTTCACCTTCTAACTGCCCAACTGATTGATAACGGTAGAACGCCCTACATTGATTTCTGTTTTCCGCAAACCTTGCTGAACGCTTATTGGAATGCCGCCTGGATGCACGTCTTCGGGCAAACCTGGCGCGTCACGCACGTTGCCGCCACCCTGTTGGTCGCAGGAACTGTTTTTCTCACGACCGACTTCGTGTTTAGGCGTTTTCCCGTTCCGCAATGGCGCTTTCCCTGCGCCCTGGCCGTCGCGGGCCTGACCGGACTGAACGATGTATTCATTCCCTTTGGTCCTATTGCGCAGTCCTACGCAATGGGCCTCTTTTTCTCTGTAGCGGCCTTCCGTCTGGCTGTGAGTACCGCTTCGCGCAGGAGCTGGCTCTGGGCTTTCGCCGCAGGTCTGTGCGCCGGCGCAGCGGCGGGAAGCACGCTTTTAACTGCTCCTGTTGCGCCGGTTATTCTGCTCTGGCTTTTCATCTACAACAGGATGGGCAATCGCTGGCACAAAGCTCTCGTCTTCTGCTCCGGCTGTGTCATTCCCTTTGCCCATATGCTCGCCCTTTTCGCCAAAGCCCCGAAGCAAACCTTTTTTAACATCGTGCAATATCAGGCAATGTTTCGCCGCGTGAACTGGAACGGCGCCACCACGCACGACATCGACGCGCTTATGGCTTGGCTCAACTCTACCCCCGCGCTCTTGACGGGTCTGCTCGTTCTTGCCGGACTCTTTTTCCTCCTCAAGCGATCTCCTTGGGACCGTCTCCGGCGCGCCGAAATCTATCTGTGCGCTTGGCTCAGCGGTGCGCTGATCCTTTACATCGCAACCGCCCACCCCACCTTTCAGCGCTATTTTGTCGTTGCTGTTCCTTTCTGCGCTATTCTCGCCACTGTGGGCCTATACGCAGTGAGTTTGCGTCTCGCCAGTCCCGCCCGGCCTTTCTGGCCGACATTCCTGCTAAGCACCCTCCTGGTCCTTTCCGCCGCTAAGCTGCTCTTTGATGACCGCGACTCTACTACCTGGAAGCACTATGAGAAGATTGCCGATAAGATTCGGGAAGTCACCCCGCCGGGCGCGAACCTCTACGCCGACGAGCACGTCTATTTTCTCCTTCGCCGCACTCCTCCTCCCGGCATGGAGTTCTCCTACTCACACAAGCTCGACCTGCCGCCACAGCAGGAAGCTTTGTTTCACATTGTTTCCGAACGCGAACTCAATGAACAGGTGAAAGCGGGGAAGTTTGCCACAGTTGAAAGCTGCAAGGATGAGCGCATTGACGAAATGCACTTACCGGAACTCTTCCCGCATCAGGCTGACATCGGGGACTGCAGCGTCTTCTGGGGAAAGGTAAAAACCAATCAGACAAGCACCACACGCAAGTGACAGTTGGGAAAGTGTCCTTTATGAGCAGCTTAGAGAGATAGGTACTAGTACCGTAGAAATAATTCTAGACCTTGCATTGAAATACTGCTAACGTTCAAGTACGGAGACTTTTAAGCAGTAATGAATATTAGGCCGTACGCTTTCAGTGAAAGCTATGCAGTTCAGGGTACCTTGACGACGCCCAAGGACATATCAGCTCTGGAACTTATTTCCACAAACAATGAGAAACATTCAGGACAGATCACTCCCATTCCGAAAAACGCCTGTTTACAGGTTTGCGGGCACGGCTTCAATGAGCGGACGATCAAAGTGCGCTGGCAGGGCCGGCTTTGTTTTGTGTTCCTCCAAGATGTAGAGCCTGTAGAAACTTCTCACTAAGCTTTCTAAAATCAGTTAAACCATCAAAGGCTTGTGAAGCCAAAGCAAATCAAGACTTAGCGGATGCCGTATGGCGTCCGTGGATTTTGCAGAAATCGATTGAGCAGGTAAACAATGAATAATCTAGTTAAAGAACCCACACCGAGAGGGGCAGGATCTTTTCGGTGCAACTATGGCCCTTGTCAATGTGTGGTGCTAGCTAACGGGCTTTACTGCAGCCAGTACTGCCGACAGGCGGCAGCGCAGGGAATTGAGCGCGATTACTGCCAATGCGAGCACGAAAACACCTTGAAGAAGTCAGACTTTTCTGCCGTACAGATATTGCACCTGCCGGGACAGCTTCAACGGGAAACGGACCGTATTGGCGGCGCCTAAGGAGAAGGCAATTCAGTAGACTTTATCAATGCGTCATCGCATACACAATGTAGTTCACGCCGAGCCGCACCGCCAACGCCGAATACCTTTCCGGGTATGCCGGTTCGTCCGCCCACTCCCAGGCATCTCCAATATCGGAGTTGAACGAGATCGCCACCATTAGACGGCCCTTGTCGTCGTAGATTCCACGCCACCTTGGGACGTACCCGTCCAGCTTATGACCTTCCCCGAGGTGACTGGCGCCTACAATCTGATATCGGTCGTCCAGATCATAGACTGTGTGAAATGCCGCATCATTGTTAGGAATGTCCACAATCGGGCGGTCCGGAAAGACCCGCTTCATGCTTTCCTCGAAGACCTGCCACTCCACCGTGCCGTGCAAGTCATCCGCCATGAAAAAGCCGCCGCGCAGTAAATAATCGCGCAGCTTTTTCGCCTGCCCATCTGTCAGCCCCCACTCGCCTACCTGCACGGCGTACAGCCACGGCCAGTTGTAAACATCATCGCCCTCATCCAGATTGACGAGCTGTTCGACCGAACGGGTGCTGATTCGTGTCAACCGCCGTACTGCCTGCGAAAAGTGCCGGTCTGCCCGTGGAAAATCCTGCGACCATAAGGAAGTTCCTTCCCACCAGGCCGGGTTGTCACGCCCTTCGTACCCGTTGTTCCATCCTGGAGGAAACATCAGCCGCGCAAACGCCCACTCGGTTTTCTCTCCATAGTCCGGCGGCAACGGAACACTGCCAAGACGATACTCGATTCCCGGCAGTTCACGAAACGGCTTCGGCAGCGTCCGGTCAAGCGCATACGCTGTGCAGAGAAACGTCAGAACGCCCCCTGCCAGTAACAACGCACTTTGCCACTTCAAACGCACGCCCTCAACCCGAGGGTACCACCTGGACCATTTGCCTG
>JAFAZU010000493.1 GCA_019239585.1 Acidobacteriaceae bacterium | reverse complement strand
CGAAATCGCTCATCGAAGTCACGAAGGCGCTTTCCCAAAGGGGTTGAGTTTCCTTCGGAATATACTGTCGGTCGAACGTTCGGCCACATCCTCCAATAAGGTGCAGGCGGGCTTGCATCTGCTTCTCTTCGTCCCACAGCGTGGGGTGGTGGGCGGTGTTGGAGCGGACTACGGTGCGGCCAGCCTGGGGTTCCTGCAGCAACTGTAGAGAGGAGGATGGATCTTGGTTGGCTCCTAGGTCTCGATAAATCTTATGATTTATCGAGACCTAGGAGCCAAAATGTTCAGCTAAAATAATGACATGGCTTTCCCAATCGACCCGGCACCCGTACAGAGTTTACTCCAAGCATCCGGCCATAACGCCAGCCTCGACCGGTTACGAGCCTTAGCAGAGGATAGCTTCCGCGCCATCCGGGCGCGGGCAACTGTCCATCACTACTTGCTTGATTGGTGCCAGTTCTGCTCCTGGTGCCAGGAACAACAGCTGCGTGCCTTTCCGGCCTCTCCTGACACGGTGATCTTATTTGCAACTGACCTCACAAAAAATGGTGAACGCAAAGTATCTACCATTCAGCGGAAATTTTCTGCGATCAGCAAAATTCACCTTCATGTCGGCGTGCCGTCACCGACGCATGCCCCTATCACTCGACAATTCCTGAGTGGCTTACGCCGTGAGCTGGGGGTAGCTGTCACACGAAAGAGACCAGTTCTGGTCGACGACTTGAAAGTGATTATTGGCGCTCTGCCCAACACCCTCATTGGCACTCGAAACCGCTGTATTTTGTTGCTTGGCTTTGCCGGCGCCTTCCGGCGCTCGGAGCTTGTGGCGCTCAACACGACTGACTTCGAGACCACAGCCGAGGGCTTGGTTGTTGCGATCCGGCGTGGCCAAACCGATCAGGTAGGCGAGGGTCGTGTAATCGGCATTCCCTACGGTACTGGGATCACCTGTCCTGTCCGCGCTCTCCAGGACTGGCTGGCTGCGTCGGGGATTGTGAGCGGTCCTGTTTTTCGTCAAGTAAACCGCCACGGGCAAATCCTGCCGGGGCGTTTGTCCGGGGAAGCAGTCGCGTTGGTAGTTAAGCAATATGTCGAGCAACTCGGCTTTGATCCCCATCGCTTTGCAGGCCACAGCCTTCGCGCCGGTTTGGCGGTATCGGCTGCTGCTCATGGTAAGAGTGAACGGTCCATCATGAAACAGACCGGGCATAAAATCTCGGAATCCGTCCGACGCTACATCAACGACGGACAATTATTCCGCGACAACGCCGTGGATGGACTCGGGCTATAGGCTTCGGGAGCAGGAGCAGGGAACACGGCAGCGCCCGCTTACTGTGCGGAGGCTGTCATGGGCGACACCAGTGAACTGAGCGGTCCAAGATGTACAGTCCAGGAGCGTTTGCCGATGCTGAGATAGTTCCCTGCGTTCGCTATACTCGCATCCCTAGGGAAGCTTCACGATGGCCGGAGGCACATAGGTGTTATCTTTAACGCTTCCCAAAGGGCCATAAACGCGGAGCATTACGTTAAAGGGCCCGGGCGGAATGGGAAGCCAGTTAGCCATGTTTACACCTGGAGGGAGCTGCCTGGCCATATAAATCGAGATCGAGCCGTCTTTGTTCGGCTGCGGGCCGGTGTAACTGGCGACCAGATATTTGTTTGCTGTATTGGGCACCAGCTCAATGGCCTCCGGAGTGTAGGCGGTAAGAGACCAAAAGCGGTCGGCAGCAGGAATCTGATCAGCAGGAAACGTCAAAACATAACCACTCGGGTTGGTTCCATTGAGCGACAAGCCGTCGCCATCCTTAAAAGCGTGGTAGTAGGCGGCGGCATCGTGGTTGTTTGCATACTGAATGAATTGTGTTATGGACGACCGTTGAACAAATTCGTCAGGCTCCCAAACACCAATATTGGTGTAGGTGATCCAGTTTGTTGCTCCCGTATGGTTGAGGTAGCGGTTCACAATCGCAGCGTGGGCTGCCTGAGCACCCCTTGCAAATTCGGATCGGTTGCTGGTGCCGCTTGCAAACAGAGCATTGAAGTTGTTCGAAAGCGCCTGAACCTCCGGCGACATCGGTGGAGTTTTGGGGGATTGGACTGCTATTTGCAACATCCTCAAGAAAAAAATCGGATCTGTCGCGATAAGCGAGTCGGCGAGTGTTTTGAAAGGGAATGCAAAAACGGCTTCCGGGACGATGTGTGCAGGGCCTAGCGACGGAGTGTCTTGCGGGCAGGTCTGGCCCTGATACAAACACAGCGGCTGGCTACTCACTGACCGGCGGAACTTATCAGCCTCGGAAGTCATATCTACGCCATCTTTGAATTTGTCAACGCGGAATATCAACGTCATGTAGTTGAGGGGCAAGGGGACCGGAGTAGGCCCGGTAGGGAGCGTTCCGTTAAACCCAGGACCATACAGCACAAATGTTCCCGTCGCAGGCGCTTTGATGACGGACGGGACAATGTCGCCATAATGATCCAGTATGAGCACTGAGTACCTGGCGGTGGTGTCAGGAATAGTCAAGACCAGAGGTTCGACCGACAGGTCGAGATAAGAACTCACGTATAGCGTGTCGTCATTGATTGCGACGACGTAGTGATAGACGGGAGAGATCTTGTCAGGGCCTACTAGGAGATTGGGTGTGCCAAACAAGGTTTGATAATAGGTGAACCACAACGGGTAAAAGTACTTCACATATTCGACCGTGGTCTCAAATACATCTCCTCCTGAAGACTTGGCAGTGCTGTCATCCGAAGGAGCTTGGTTCTGTGCCCAAGCATTGGCGGCGCCTCCCAGACTTACCAGAAACACGGCAGTGACCAGCCGTATAGACTTTCGATTCTGCATCAATTTCTCCTTCTGCGTTCAACCAATACGCAACGGGGGCGGGGGAAAACCGTAATTGGAGCTTCAAAAAGTCAGGAATCACTAAACGCGGCACATATGACCGATAACACATATTATGTAAAATTATTTCTAAT
>JAFAZU010000415.1 GCA_019239585.1 Acidobacteriaceae bacterium | reverse complement strand
TTTCCTTCCGGATGGAGCCGCTAATCGCATGGTTGTCTCAATATGGGTACGCGGGCCTGTTTGCGTTGCTCATGCTTGGTATTGTCGGGTTGCCAATCCCGGACGAAACGCTGCTGGTATTTTCGGGCTATTTGATCTCGGCCGGACGGCTCCATCCGATAGGAACATTTGGGGCGGGATTTGTGGGTGCAGCCAGCGGAATTTCCCTTAGTTTCTTGCTTGGCCGCACCCTGGGGCATGCGGCTGTCGAGAAGTACGGCAGGTATGTTCATCTCACGGCAGAACGCGTTCGACGAGTCGAGCGCTGGTTTGAGAAGATCGGCAACTGGTTGCTCTCAATCGGATACTTCATTCCGGGTGTGAGACACTTTACGGCACTGGTCGCCGGAATGTCCGGGGTTCCGTTCCGGGTCTTTGCGCCTTATGCTTATGGCGGCGCTGCGGTGTGGGTCGCGTTTTTTCTGACGATCGGGTACCTCGTTGGAGAGAATTGGCGGATGGCGCTCACGCTGATTCATCGCTACACTTCCGTGCTGGTTGTCGTCCTTCTGCTGTTAGGCGGGATCTGGTGGTGGGTGTACGGTAAGTGGGTCAGAAACTTAATGACAAAATAGTGACATCATCTATGAGTCATTCATTCCGTGTGGCGCTGAGCTTCTTAGGGCTCTGTGTTTTGGCTGTTGGACAATCTTCGTCGACATCGGGCGGCGTGGATCTGAAGGCGATCGATAAGAGCGTTGACCCGTGCAAAGATTTTTTTCACTATGCCTGCGGTAATTGGATGAAGGCCAATCCGATTCCGCCGCAGTATTCGCGCTGGGGTCGATTTAACGAGCTGGCGGATCACAATCTGGAAGTTCTGCGCCAGATTCTGGAGGATTCAGCCAAAAATCAGAGCCGGTCCGCCATCGATCAAAAGATCGGCGCATTGTACAGTTCCTGTATGGATGAAGCCGCTGTGGAGAAGACCGGGTATACACCGATCAAGCCAGGCTTGGAAAGAATTCAATCCCTGAAGGACAAGGCTGCGTTAGCGCCGGAGGTGGCTCGGTTACACAACGAAGGTATCGGCGTTTTCTTCCGGTTTGGAGCAGGACCGGATGCCGATAATTCGACGGTTAACTTAGGCAACATTGCGCAGGGCGGACTGGGGCTTCCCGATAAGAGCTACTACTTGCAATCGAAGGATGAGGAGATGCGGACGAAGTATGTTGCGCATGTTTCGCGGATGTTGCAATTGATTGGCGAAGCGCCTGCTGATGCCGATCGACAGGCGAAAGCGATTATGCAATTAGAAACGGCCCTGGCAAAAGCTTCACTGGATCGGGTAGCGATGCGAGACCCGAGCAATACACATCACAAGATGGCGACAGCTCAGCTCCAAGCTTTAACGCCCGATTTTAATTTCAAGCAGTACTTTGCCGATCGGGGTACACCTGCTTTCGAGAAATTGAACGTGGCGGAACCGGACTTTTTCAAAGGCCTGAATACTACTTTGCAGTCGACCAGTCTCGATGATTTGAAAAGTTATATGGCGTGGCATTACGTGTCTGGTAATGCCGCGCTCCTGTCCAAAGCTTTTGTCGATGAAAATTTCAACTTCTACGGCCGCATTCTGACGGGGGCACAGGAGTTGCAGCCCCGTTGGAAACGCTGCACGCAATTGGTGGACCGCAGCCTTGGGGAGGCGCTCGGGCAGAAGTATGTCGAGAAGGCATTTGGCAAGCAGGCGAAAGAGAAAACGCAGCAACTAGTCGCCATTATTGAAAAGGAGATGGCTGCTGATATTGATTCCTTGACCTGGATGAGCAGTGCGACCAAGGAGCAGGCGATGGCGAAGCTGCGGGGCGTTACGAACAAGATTGGCTACCCGGAAAAATGGCGGGATTACTCAAGCGTCACTATCAAAGAAGGCGATCTGGTGGGAGACGAAGAACGGGCGCGGGAGTTTGAGATTAAGCGCAACTTGAACAAGGTCGGCAAGGCTGTGGACCGTGCGGAGTTTAATATGACCCCGCCCACGGTGAACGCGTATTATAATCCGCTGGAAAACAACATCAACTTTCCGGCTGGTATTCTGCAGCCGCCGTTTTACACCAACACGGCCGATATGGCTGCCAATTTTGGAGCCATTGGAGCGGTGATTGGGCATGAGTTGACGCATGGATTTGACGATCAGGGCAGACACTACGACGCCGACGGAAATCTCCGCGACTGGTGGACCAAAGAGGATGATACCGAGTTCAAGAAACGCGCTGACTGTCTGGTCAACGAGTATTCGGGATTCAGCCCGGTAGAGGGCGCTAATGTGAACGGGCGTCTGACTTTGGGCGAAAATGGCGCGGACAACGCGGGAATACGGCTGGCGTACATGGCGCTGCTAGGCGGGCTGGAGAACGGGTCAGTTGGTAAAGAGAAGCTCGATGGCTACACTCCACAGCAGCGATTTTTCTTAGGCTTTGCCCAGATCTGGTGCGCGAATGAGCGTCCTGAGTCCCTGCGCAATCTGGTGCGGACCGATCCGCACTCGCCGGGGCAGTTCCGGGTAATCGGCACAGTGCAGAATCAGCCGGAATTCGCCGAAGCGTTCGGTTGTTCAGCCGGTCAGCCGATGGTGTCTGCCCATGGCTGCCGCGTGTGGTAAGTGACTAAGCTGATCCCTCGCATCAGCGTCTTTTCCCTTTATAGGGGCAAGCTGTTCACTGTACACTATCGCTGGTTCTGCAGCACGGCGATCCCTTGCCTAGCATCCGTACGCTGGCGGAAGAGCTGGTCATCTCTCATTATGTTTGGCTAAAGCTTGAGACGAAAACCTGCTGCCTTAACGATGATGAAGTGTCACACTAAGGGTGAATGAAGATTTTCCATTATGCGCCGCTTGCCTTGTGTTTGGGGCTGGTTACCGTCAGTCTGTTTGCACAGTCGAGTGAAAAGGCCGGTTCACTGAGCGGCCTTGATTTGAGCGCTATTGACAAAACCGCTGATCCCTGCCAGGACTTTTATCAATACGCCTGCGGGAGCTGGATGAAAAACAATCCGATTCCCGCCGATCAAAGCAGTTGGGGCACTTTTGACCAGTTGTTTGAAAGAAACCAAAAGGAGCTTCGGGCGATTCTGGAGGAAGCACAACAGCACCAGGACCGATCTCCCATCGACCAAAAAATCGGTGGATTCTATGGGTCTTGTATGGATGAATCGACCGTTGAAAAGCGGGGCGCGGACCCGCTGCGATCGGAGCTGGAACGGATTTCGCATATCGGCAACGTGCAGGATCTCCTGGATGAAACCGTGCGGTTGCACGAACGGCAAGTAGGCGTGTTCTTCAGCTTTGATGCGACGCCTGATCCGAAGAACGCAAAGATGACTATTGCGGAAGTGGATCAGGGAGGGATTGGCTTACCGGAGAAAGATTTCTACTTCCGGACGGATGCCAAGTCGCAGGAAATCCGGCAAAAGTACGTCGCTCACATCGGGAAAATGTTAAGTTTGATTGGCGTGCCTCCGGAGGAAGCGGCAGCGAAGGCCAAGACGATTATGCAGATTGAAACGGATCTGGCCAAGGCTTCGCTTGATGTGACCTCACGGCGCAATCCGCAACTACTCGTTCATGAGATGTCGAAAGCGGATCTGGATAAGCTGACGCCCACGTTTCATTTCACGCAATTTTTTACCCGTTTGCAAACGCCGGAGTTTTCGGTGCTGAACGTGGCGGTGCCGGACTTCTTCAAGGCCTTCAACGCGCTGCTGGAAAAAGAGAACCTGAATGATTTGAAAGATTACATGACCTGGCACTACGTAACCGCTAGTGCCGGGCGTCTGCCGAAAGCATTTGTGGATGAGAACTTTGACTTTTACGGCCGTACGTTATCAGGAACCACGGAACAGAAGCCGCGCTGGAAACGTTGCGTGTCGGCCACGGACATCAAGTTGGGCGAAGCGTTAGGGCGCAAGTTCGTAGAGAAAACTTTTGGAGAGCAGGGAAAAGCCAGGACGCTTGAAATGGTTGGTGAGATCGAGAAGCAGATGGCGAACGATATCAACTCGCTGACCTGGATGAGTCCGCAGACTAAGAAGGAAGCGCTGGTGAAACTGCACGCAGTCGCAAATAAAATTGGCTATCCCGAGAAATGGCGTGATTACTCTTTGGTCAACATCGTGCCGGATGATTACTTTGGCAATTGGTACAGGGCCAGCGAGTTCGAGGAAAAACGGCAGCGTGACAAAATCGGCAAGCCCGTGGACCGGCAGGAGTGGGGCATGACGCCGCCCACAGTGAATGCTTATTATGACCCGACGCAAAACAATATCAATTTTCCGGCAGGCATTTTGCAGCCGCCTTTCTATTCCAACCAGGCGGGCGATGCCGTGAACTATGGAGCTGTTGGCGTGGTCATCGGGCATGAGCTGACGCATGGCTTCGACGATGAGGGCCGGCAGTTTGACGCAGATGGCAATCTGAAGAATTGGTGGCAGAAGAGTGATAACGGGAAGTTTGAAAAATTGGCGGATTGCTTTGTGAATGAATATGGTAGTTTCAGCCCGGTCTCTGGCGTCGAACTGAATGGAAAATTGACGTTGGGAGAGAATACGGCTGACAACGGAGGTATCCGGCTCGCCTACGCGGCTTTAATGGACGATTTAGCGAAGAAAAGCATCCCGCTGCAGCAGAAGGCGGATGGCTATACTCAGGCGCAGCAGTTCTTCCTGGGATTTGCGCAGGTCTGGTGCGAGAACAACAGGCCGGAGGAAGAGCGACTCAGGGCGCAAACCGATCCGCATTCGCCGGGAAAATTTCGCACAAATGGAGTTGTGTCGAACATGCCGCAATTTAGTCAAGCCTTCGGTTGCAAAGCGAGCGACAAAATGTATGCAGCGAAAGGATGCCGCGTCTGGTAACGCGTATCCGAAACGCATCAATTATTTATACCCATGCCGGAACAAGTTTTAGATCATCAACCTGTTACGAGTAATCCGCTTCTGTCGGAGCGTTCTCCGATTCCGTTCAATGCCATTAGAGCGGAACACGTCAAGCCTGCTATTAAACTGCTTCTGGAGCAGATGAGACAACGCATTGACGACCTGGGCAGTCCTCAAATGCCGCGAACGTACCAGGATGTCCTGTTGGCTTTGGATAGCGCGACAGAGCCGCTGGATTTTGCCATGGCCGTTGTTCGTCATCTAGAGAGCGTGGCAACTACTCCTGAACTGCGAGCCGTTTATAACGAGATACAGGAGCCGGTAAGCATGTTCTATACCTCTATTCCCTTGCACGAGCAGCTCTGGGCAGCAGTAAAGGCAGTTGCGGAGAGCGCCGAAGCGGGCGAGCTTGCCCCGGTACATGCACGATATCTGAAAAAAACAGTGAGCGGGTTCCGCCGGGCGGGAGCGGACCTCGATGCGGAAGGAAAGAAGAAGCTAGAAGAGATTGATGTTGCGCTGACGAAAGCAACAACCAAATTCGCCGAAAATGTTCTGGATGCGACCAACGCTTTTGAGCTGGTCATCACGGATGAGAAACAACTGGCGGGATTGCCGGAATCAGCCCGGATGATGGCGCGGGAAAGCGCCAAGTCGAAAAACCGGGAAGGATGGCGGCTGACGCTGCAAGCGCCGAGTTACCTGGCAGCCATGACCTACTTGGATGACCGTATCATCCGGCAGCAGCTTTGGGACGCATCGAACAGCCGTGCGACTTCAGGCGACCTGGATAATCGCGGACTGATTACGGAGATCTTGCGGCTGCGCCGCGCCAAAGCCCGCCTATTGGTATACCAGGACTTCGCCGATCTCGTACTGGAGGAGCGCATGGCGCACACGGGGCAGTCGGCGCAGGATTTTGTGGAAGATTTACGCCGGAAAACGGAAGTATTTTTCGAGCGCGAAAACCGGAGCCTGGCGGAACTGGGTAGGGATCTCCGTTACGAAACCGTGCATCCGTGGGACGTCGCCTATCTGGCGGAAAAACAGCGTTTGGCGCTCTACCAGTTTGACGAGGAAGAGTTGCGGCCGTACTTCGAACTGGATCGGGTGGTGGCGGGCATGTTTGACATCTTCAGCCGCGTTCTGAACATTCAGGTATTGGAAGAGCCGGGCGTGCCGGGGTGGGACCCGGCGGTGAAGTACTACCGCGTGCAGGACGGAAGTTCAGGTCAACTGCTCGGCGGCTTCTATACGGACTGGTTTCCCCGCGAGAACAAACGCGGCGGAGCCTGGATGGATTCACTGATAACGGGTAATCCGGAGGAAGGGCAGCCGCATCTCGGGCTCATTTGCGGCAACCTGACTCCGCCTACGGAAGAACGCCCATCGTTATTGACCCACCACGAGGTGGAGACTATCTTTCACGAGTTCGGCCATTTGCTGCACCACGTTCTGAGCCAAGTGCCGGTCAAGTCGCTTGCCGGAACGAATGTACCGTGGGATTTCGTCGAACTACCTTCGCAGATTATGGAGAATTGGTGTATTGAGCGCGAAGGCCTGAATACGTTTGCGCGTCACTACCAAACGGGCGAACCAATTCCGGAGGAGTTGTTCGAAAAAATGAAACGGGCTCGAACGTTCCGTAGCGCCAATATGCAGATGAGACAGCTCGGATTCGCGACCGTGGACCTGAAGCTGCACCGCGAATACGACCCGGAGAGCGGCCGTGACGTGATGGCCTACGCCCGCGACATCTTGGCGCAGTTCACACCCACGGAGTTGCCGCCGAATTATGGCATGATTGCCAGCTTTACGCACCTGTTTGCCAGCCCAGTTGCTTATGGGGCAGGGTACTACTCGTACAAATGGTCCGAGGTGCTGGATGCTGATGCCTTTACCCGCTTTCTGCGAGAAGGAATTTTTAACGGGGACACAGGCCGTGATTATCGGCGAAACATCCTGGAGCGCGGTGACAGTGCGGACCCAGCGGAGCTTTACCGGGACTTTATGGGCAGAGATCCTGATACCAATGCACTGTTAGAGCGTCTCGGATTGAAGGCGGCGTGAGTCTATGGAAGCAGATGGACGAAAGCTTAGAAGAGCAGCTTGCGGAGGCCCGGAGGCAGTCAGAGGAGCTGAAGAAGACACTCGACAATTGTCTCGATGCGAGAAAAATCACGGAGCGGGAAGCTGAAATCAATGCCGAGAAGGCCCAATCGGCTATTGAGGAGATGCAGCACTTTATTTATGCCGTGAACCACGATCTGCGGCAGCCGCTGCGGAGCATTCTGACGAATGCGCAATTACTGGAGCGCAGGCGTTCGGACGATAGCGAACTGAAGGAGTACACGTCGCCGATCATCGAGGGCGCAACGGAGATTAACACGTTGATCGAGAGCCTGGTCAGCTTCTCGCGCGTAGGCTCGTTACAGCGCCGGAGTTTGATAAAACTTGACATCGTTTTGCAATTGGCCTTGTTAAAAGTTCAGAAGCTGGTAAAAGAATCCCAAGCTCAAATTAGGTTTAAGAATCTGCCGGAAGCTGAGGTCGATGAGTCACAGTTTACGCAAGTCTTTGAGCACCTTCTCAGCAACAGCATTAAATATCGTGGCGAGGAAACACCCAACATCGAAGTGTCAGCACAGGAGGATACGGACGCCTACAAGATATCCGTGCGCGACAACGGTGTGGGCATAAAGCCGGATTATCATCAGGCTGTGTTTGCTCCTTTTAAGCGACTACATGGGAAGGACATTCCGGGTGTTGGCCTGGGTCTATCTATTTGTAAAAAGATTGTGACTGCGCACGGCGGCAAAATATGGGTGGAAAGTGATGGCCAGAAGGGATCGACTTTCCATTTCACAGTGCCGGTTTAATCGGCCCGACGGTGCAAAAGCACGCGCCCTGGTGGTTTTCAACCACGGCGACCTCCTCCAGGAGACTCACTAACCTATTCAAAAGACAGTAGATCGGGTTTGGTTCTTGACGTGTATCTTCCTATTGCGTTCATGTTTTGCCGCCCCTACGCTCTCCGCTTGGCAGGTATTCTGGCCCTCGCTTGTGTGTGGCCGAATTATGCTCAGTTCGCTAGGGTTCCGCAAGAACCTGGGGCAGGGCAGTACCCGTCATATTCAAACAGCCCGTATGATAGCGGGTCAACACCCAGTGAAGCCCCGTCCGATCCCGCCGCAGACCAGCAGCATGGGGTGGCGCGAATCAGCATCGTGCAAGGGGACGTCAATGTGCGGCGGGGTGACACATCCGAGTTGGTGGCTGCTGTCGTAAATGCTCCGCTGATGGCGCAGGATCGCTTACAAACATCAAGCGGGTCCAGAGCGGAAGTTGAGCTGGATGCAGCGAATCTGATTCGCCTTGCTCCCGATACGGACCTGGGGTTGGCAGACCTTCAGTACGGCCATTTTCAGGTGCAATTAGGGGCGGGCACCATCATTTACCGGGTTCTACGTCCTTCTCAATCCCAAGGCGAGGTGGACACGCCCAGTATCGCGCTTCGTGCTTTGGGAGAGGGCGTGTATCGTATGGCTGTTCTGCCGGACGGGACAACGCAAATCGATGTGCGGGCAGGAGCAGCGGAAATTGCCGGTCCTCGCGGATCGGAGCGGATTGATGCCGGTCGCTCGGTGCTGGTTCGGGGCAATCCGGCAGACCCCGAGTTTCAGGAGATACAGCCGCCGGTGCGCGACCAATTTGACGACTGGAGCGAGACACGAGACCGCGAGCTGTTGTCGACACAAAGCTACGGGTATGTAAGTCCTGATATCAGCGGCGCGGAAGATCTGGATGCCAACGGTAGTTGGGTTCCTTCGCAGTATGGGCAGGTCTGGGCACCGCGCACAGCTGTTGAGAATTGGGCACCGTATAGCTATGGCCAGTGGACCTGGGAACCGTATTATGGCTGGACTTGGGTCGATTATGCGCCCTGGGGATGGGCTCCTTATCACTATGGGCGGTGGTTTTGGAATGGCGGTTATGGCTGGTGCTGGTGGCCTGGCGCCCGGTCATCAGCGCATTTCTGGAGTCCGGCGCTGGTGGGTTTTTTTGGCTGGAGAAATGGGAGCATAGGATGGGTCGCGCTTGCGCCCTATGAACGGTTTAGTCCCTGGTGGGGCCGAGGAGTGTTTAGCGGCTACCGCGCGTATGGGCCCGGCGCATGGGGTGTTTACCGGAATGCTGCTTTTCGGGGCGGGGCTGTTTATGCCGGTGCCGGCGGATTTGGCGGTCCACATCAGCGTTTTGGGTTTGTCACGCGCGAGCAGCTTGGGAGCGCCAGCTTTATTCGCGGGCCGGTGCCGATAGCGCCGAATCGGTCCAGCTATCTGTTTACGAACCGCCAAGCGGTGGCAAACTCCCGCTTATCATCGGTTTCCAATCTTCGGTTTTTCCAGTACGGACGCTCCCAAGCTGGCCGACCGCCCAATATTCAATCCGCTTACGGGCAGAATAGCTATCCGGGGAGGAACAGTGGGGTAAGCGGAGCCAGAGGAAGCGCAAACGGCTGGCAGAGGTTTGGTGATCCAGGGGCGGCGGTCAGCGGATACCGACAAGGATTTGCGGCAGGTGCCGGAGAAAACGGCTGGCATCAATTCGGCCGACCTCAGGGTGCTTATCCTCCCGTAAGCGGAGCAGGACGCTTGGAAGGGACAAGGCCCATGCCGAGTTACCGCCAGCCTCCTTATAACTCCACGGGTCCTTATCGCGGAACCTTTGGCAGTTCGCCCTATGGTGGTTCTGCTGCGCCCAGATATTCTCCTCCTGCGCAGCCTCACTATAGTGCGCCGTCTCCGCCGCATTATAGCGCCCCTCCATCCTATCGCGGGGGCAGCGGCGGCGGTTCATTTCATGGAGGAGGAGCGCCATCACGGAGTGGAGGCGGACAGCATTCATCATCCGGCGGCGGTCGGCGCGGACGCTAAGTAGACGATTTTCCCTCAGCCGCTTCGGCTCATCCTGACTGAGCTGAAGCGGCATTTTTTATGCTCAGATTAACCACTAAAGGAATCATCCATTACTC
>JAFAZU010000383.1 GCA_019239585.1 Acidobacteriaceae bacterium | reverse complement strand
AAACTACGCCGTCCACGTTGGCGGGCAGAGTCTTTCCTTCAAAATGCCTTTCGATCAGGCTTACAGTGTGGGCTGCGCAATTACTGGCGGCCACAACCGCAATGTAGTTCCGGGTGCCTACCCGGCCATCCTCGCGCTTGTAGCCTTGAAATGACCGGGTGCCGGCAACCGGCGTTGCAACCGGAGAGACACCCTGAAATGCAGGCTCCAACTCCTGGTAAGCGAGATTGTGTTCGTGTATATGCTGACCGGCGGCAATGTCATAACGGGCTAATCCGATAACCTCACCGTAACGGCGGACCGGCTCACCGGCGCGGATTTGTTGCAGGGCAATTTTATGTCCGGGCAGTACGGAGTCAGATACTGTGATATCGGCTTGACCAGCCGTAATGTGCTGTCCCGGCGCGAGCGGAACGCGAGCAATCGCAACATTGTCATTCCCATTCAACAGGATGACGGCATTTTCTTCGGTCACGGCGGGACCGATCTGGAACAACGTAGACATAACAGAGGGTAAACTACCAGCTTACTTGTATCAGGGAAATTCCTTGCAGGGGCAGCGTGAAGCGGAAGCTGATCGTGCCTGCTTCACTTGAAATCCAGCGCGGCGATTCGAGCAATTGGAGTTGACCGGCGGCTTCCAGTTTGGCGTAATCTTCAGGGCTTGGATGTTCGGGTGATCCTATCTGTTTCCAGGCTGTGTAAGCGTTGCTATGGGTGCCATCGATCCGGTAGTGATGGAGCAGAACGCGTTTCAAGTCGGTAGGTACCCCGGCAATGTCTAAGCTGACAGCTGCTGCCGGACCGCTTACGTCATCATCCTGATAATTCCAGACCATAACGGAAATACTGTGCCCGGAGCGAGTTGCCAGTGCATCGATTACCGGCTTCTGGCGCACTCCTTCCTCCATAAGCGTATTCAAATTTTGTGCGTCATCGGAGGAGACGGTCACGCGATCGCCGCTCATGAGCCCTGCCATACGGAAAATATTGAGCACGGGCTTATCGATGCCGTTTGTGGCGAGGTCGCGGTAGCCGGCGAAGTAGGGTTTGTTTTCGAATTCAAAAGCCCAGGTCAGAATGCCTTGCAAATTGATGTGCATCCTGTCAACTAATTGCATCATGCTATTCATTGCGATGGCTACATAAGCCGGATACAAGGGGCCGTTCCGGTATGCGTTAGCAGGGTTGATCTGTGATGAGCAGGCAGCGCAGCCCTCGGGGTCAGACTCGGTCAGGATAATGGGCAGATCACGGAATTTGTCAAAAGAGTGGACAATTTGGAAACCAGTAGAGACATCCTGCAGCTGCTTCGCAAGTCCCATGCGGACGTGATCGCCATTCATATCCGGCGAGCCCTTCGCGTGGAAACTGATGAAGTCGAGTGGAATCTTGTTATCAAAACAGTGTTGAAGGAACTGACGTAAAAATTCAGCTGCTTTCGGATTGCGCGGCGAGGTGCTTCCGGGTCCTCCGATACGAGCAGTCGGCAGAGCGCGCTTCACAGCAACAGCTGAATAGTCATAGAGCTTATCGTATTCTTCCGGTGAACCGTGCCAGTAACTGATGTCCGGTTCATTCCAGACTTCCCAGTCCCAGCTTTGGACCTCTTCCTTGCCGTACCTTTCGACCGAGTGCTTGACCCATTGGTAAATCAACTCACCCCATTTCTCATAATCCTTAGGCGGATAAGACCAACCGAGATAGTAGTTTTTGAAATCGGCGGGCGTGCGGAAATTGGGCGTATAAGGCTCGGGTTTGGAAGAAAGCGCTTTCGGCATGAATCCGATCTCCACCAGAGGCTTCGCTCCTGCCTGGAGATAGATTCCAATAATCCTGTCTACAATCGTCCAGTCATAAACCGGCTTGCCGGAAGCGTCTTCCGTGTAGGCGTTGGTCGATCCGAACTTCAAGCCGGGAGTTCCGTCGCCGGTGGTGAGGAGATTATGCGTGCGAATACGGGCTGGCGTACGGCTCAGCGCTGCAAGTTCTTTAATAAGCTTCGTTCCATCTTTGGCATAGGTGTAATTGGGCTCGTCATAGCCAAAGTAAGCCCAGGCAGGTTTGAATACACCAATTTTATGCGAGACATCGACGTGAATTGTGACCAGCTGTTGAGCCAACAGGGCAGTGGGAGAGAAACAAAACAGAAGAGCGGCGAATTGTCGCATGCAGGGCACGTTATATTCTCCAACTAAAGAATACAAATATGAGACTTGTGCAGATAGCTCGCGGGAGTGAGCGACGCGTTGGCGCAGTAGATGGTTCGCAACTGGTGTTATTGAGCGCCGCCCATGCGCAGAGCATTTATCAACTGGCTTGTCGTGCGATACAAAGCGCGGAGCGGCTTACGAGCTCTGCGGAGAACGCTCTTTCCGATGAAATATTGGCGTATGACGAGGTTTATGAAGGAGCTTCGGACTGGCGTCTTCTACCGTCATTCGATCATCCACACGATCCCGCCTATTGCATGGTCAGCGGGACTGGCCTGACCCACAAAAAAAGCGCGGAGAACCGTGCCGCCATGCACAAGGAGGCCTCCACAGAGATTACAGATAGCATGCGTATGTATCAAATGGGAATCGAGGGCGGCGCTCCAGAACCGGGGCAGATCGGCGTGCAACCGGAATGGTTTTACAAAGGCGACGGATCGATTTTGAGGGCGCATGGCGAAATTCTCGATATTCCCGCTTATGCGGAAGATGGAGGCGAAGAACCCGAGATTGCCGGCGCTTATCTGATTTCACCCGCAGGCGAGCCGCTGCGCGTTGGCTTTACGGTCGCCAACGAGTTTTCCGACCATAAGATGGAAAAGAAAAATTACCTGTATCTGGCCCACTCCAAGCTCCGAAACTGCTCCATTGGTCCAGAACTGAGCATCGGTGATGTGCCGTTTGAAGACATACCGGGGACGGTCGGGATTCTACGTGACGGGCAGTACGTCTGGCGCAAGGAGATCTGGTCAGGCGGGAAAAACATGTGCCATTCCCTCCCTAACCTGGAGCACCATCATTTCAAGTACGAGACTCACCGCAGACCGGGAGACGTTCATATTCATGTCTTAGGGGCGGACGCATTCAGTTTTGGCGACGGTCTTAGGCTTAACCAAGGCGACATCATGGAAGTTTCCTTTCCCCAGTTTGGCCGTCCCTTGCGGAACCGTCTGAAAATACAGAACTCATCCGAAGTGCCGGTAAGCGTTAGGGCGCTTTGATTAAGACACGTCAAACCGTTGGTTTTTCTTTAGCGTTCCACCCCCGCGTAGATGCTGGCAACGGGAATCCCCCGGTCGCCCAGGGAAATGACGGCATCCATCCCTCGATCCACGTAGATCCATCCGGTGCCGGAGCGCTCGTAATGTCCGACCAGAGGCTCGGTCTGACTCACCAGCAAATAGTGCCGGAGGCTGGAGAGAGTGAAGTAGAACTCGCGCTTGGTGCCATAGTCATAGTCTTTCGTGGACGGTGAGGTGATCTCCACCAGAACCGTCGGGTTATCGAGGCAGTTGGGTATCGGGTAGCTTGGTGTTCCGCAGAGGGCGGTCGCATCTGGGTGGAGGACTCTATTAACAGAGGCGATGTAGAGATTCAGGCTGGAGTCGTAAACGGCGCACTGAGGAAAGAAAGTGGCATGAAGGATACCAATCATAGCGGCGCTTAAACGGGAATGATTCGGAGTTGCTGCTTCGACAGGGAGAATCAGGCCGTCATGGAATTCGCTGCGGTAGTCGAGCTTTTCTTCGAGATCCCGGTATTGTTCCAGCGTGTACCTATCTATAGGCTGTGTCGCCATAAGGCGATTTTGCCACACGTTTACCAACTCGTTACAACCTGTGATTTCGGCCCGGATGCTTACGAGTTTGCAAAAGGAAAGCCGTTAACTCTTATGAGCGGCAGCGAGCTTCTCTATCTATTAGAAAAGCATGGGCACCATGCACGAATTAATCTGACTGAGGCTAAGCAAACGCTTCGTGTGCAATAGGGGTAAAGAATTGGTGGACGCTACAGGATTCGAACCTGTGACCTTCTGGGT
>JAFAZU010000443.1 GCA_019239585.1 Acidobacteriaceae bacterium | reverse complement strand
CCCTAACGGGCAGCTTCAGCGCTTGCAACAACAGCGTCATGCCATTCTGTTTCCCGCCACCGGCAGTGGGCAATGTGTCCATTGATCTACCAGGATACTTGAGTGTAGGGTTAGAAGTCATCGAGCCAGGGATCGGAAGGATAACAGAGTCCTTCACCAGCACCAGCACACCGGAGCCGGCCAGTCTCGTCCTAGTCGCGTTCGGTATCGCGCTCACGATCGGACTGATTTTCCGGTGCAAACTTCCTGGCTCCGTATCCAATTGCCCCCTTTCAGAGCCGGGAACGTAGTGACCGGCTGAAAACAATTCTCTAATGCCCGGCATAAGAAAGCACCACCTCATCCTCGAAACCAAATCGCCCGCTGTTTCCTGTCCGGTCAAGGGAATCAAGAACCTTGCCGGACTTATCTTTCACGCTGACCCGCGCCGGACTAATCTCCACTGTCAGACGGACGATCTTATCCGACCCGCCCAAGTCTGCTTTCATTTCATTGCCGCCCTTTCCACCCGAGTAAACCTTTCGGGAAAGGTTGTGAGAGTCCAGCGTGTAAAGGATGCAATCGCCGGGGCCTGAATAATTCACTACAAACGTAACCTTTTTAATCTTGTTCTTGACGATGGTCCTGGCGTCCTTGGCATTCAGGATGTCAAAAGTGAAAGATCCCTCGTTTCTCTTCAGAAAGCTCATTCCCTTTCCTGCATGTACCCACCAGTTGCTTGCCGTCCAGGTGTTGCCATTCTCAAAAATATCGGCAGGCGTGATCGACTTTGGAGTTGGCGGCGGCAATGGCTGAAGCTCCCACTCAACCGTTACCGCTTGACCGGACGTGACGGTGACCTTCTCGTTTCGAGACTCGAAACCTCTTGCTTTCGCTGTGATGTCGTACGTGCCGGCCCGCAAATCAAGAGAATGGCTGTTTTCTGCTTTGTTGACTTCTGATTCGCCTTCCCGCTGGTAGGTAATGTCGGCACCTTGTGGAACAATCTTGAAGTTGACGACCCCCGGAGCCTTCATGCTCGCGACATGAATCTTAACCGTGCTGCCCGCCTTGAAATCATGCGATTCCTTAAAATCCTCATAATTTGCTTTCCGGACGGTAACGGAGTGCGGACCCACTTCCAGCTCTTTGGTAAACGCGCCATTGGCGCCGGTAGTTCCTGAGGATTTATCATCAATCAGAACCTCGGCATTGGCCGGTGCGCCATCGATAGTAACCACTGCCGGATGAATGATTTCGGCAAGCGTAAACTGCAGCGGTTTTTGCGCTGTCTCGCCGCTCCCGAGCGATACCAACTGTTCCGGAGAGTCCTTGTAGCCTTCGCGTACGACTTTGATTTTGTAGGTGCCCGGCGGCAGAAAGAGCGTCTTGGTCCCATTAACCATCGGCTTCTTGATGGCTTGTCCGCCAATCGTGACAGTACCGTCGCTCACGTTTGCCTGAATCACGACCGGGATCTTCTCCGGCGCACCGCTCAGGATAACGCTTAAAATTGGCAGCGGTGAAAAATCAATCGGGATTGCGCGTCTCTTACCGGTCCCATCATCCATAGCAAAACGAGCTGATTGCCGCTCATTCAAAGTGAGAGCCAAACCGTCCTCTGGAAGGGGTGCTAGTGGTTGGTCCTCTCTTCCGCCTTTCAAATTAGGGGTGCCATAAACCTTTACTGCGGTGCCTAGCGAGCTGACCACTACGCCTGGCCTCAAGGTGGCGGGCAGCGGCGCTTTTACTGAAACCAGCTCTTGGGGTTTCACAGTAAAGGAAAAAGCAAAAACTGTCCGGCTGCCGTCGAGAATGGTCAACGTGTGATCGCCGCTCACTATGTTCTCCTCCCTGAGGCTTCCGTCTTGTAGATCGGCAGGTGGGCTGTTGTCTAAAACATATCTTCCTGTTTTTAAATCGGTAGCAATTCGCAGCTCCGGTAAAACCGGCGAAGCCGACGAAGGCGGCGGTTGCAATTCGAACGACACCAGAATCGGATTGGATTCGTCCTTGCCAACAGCCAAGCTCTTGGACTCCGTATGATACCCATCGGCGGAAGCTTCGGCTATGTGGCGGGAGCCAGGCTGGACTTCCACGGAGCCGCCGGACACAGGCTTTCCATCCAGGCGAAAACTGGCATGAGGCGCATTAGCGGTGAAGGAAAGCCTGACGAGCCGGGGCGATTTCGGCCATAGAGAAAAAAGCAGAGCAGCGGCAATCAGCGCGGGAGCGGCAATTGCCACTCCCCACCAGATCATGTGAGTGCGCTTTGGTCCACTGCGATCTTTTCCCTCTGTTGGAGAAGGCGTAACCGGACCTTTGGGCAGCTCCTGCCGGACCGTAATGGCCGGAGCCGGCGCGCTCGGCGGCACAGCCGCCTCTTTGAATACCGGAGCGCTTAGCGGTTGGACAGTTGTTTCCACTGACAGCGGCCGGCCCGGATGCGGCGTTGCTGACTCCCTCCGGCGGCTTTCCGCAAGCGCGCTGCGCAGCGTGTTATGGAGCTGAGACAGCCGGATCTCGTTCGGATAAGCGGTTAACCCTTCCTGCACTTTCTTCAGCGCTTCAGAAAGATTTCCGGCCGCCTGCAAGTTGCGGGACTCCGCTATAAACCTGCTGATTGATTCCTGCCGTTTGTAATCTTCCAGCAAAGCCGCCAGGCTCCGCACAACCGGATCAGCACCATCCAGTTCCATCGCCTCCGCCACCAACGGCTCAGCGGCGCGCCAGTTCTGCAGCATTAACTCGCGGGCGCGCTTGAGGATAGCGGTCATGAAAGCAGCGCGAACCGCCGGGTTATGCTCATCCAGGCGCTCCGCCCTCCGCAGCATCTCCAACCCTTCCTCAAACCTCTCCTGCGAGATGAGTTTTTGCCCCTCGCGCACCAGCGTGCCTGCTTCCTCACTGCGCTTAATGCTTCCCCCGATGGACGAACACAAGCCCTGCAACTCCTCATCATCAGGAAACTCGGCCAGAGCTTGCCGGACCACCTCGTTCGCCTTTCCGTACTCGCCAAGGCTCAAATGTCGGTCAATCTTCTCCATCCAGAGAGCCTTGGTTTCCGTGCGGGCTTGCTCTTCGCGCCGCCGGGCCAATCTTTGCAGTTCGAAATCAAGACCTGGATACTGCGGGTAAATGTTTTTGAGAATGTCCCACTGCCCTCCGGCATCATTCAGTTGATTCCGTTCCTCATACTGCCGCGCTCGCGCCACAATCGAATGAACGAGGTCCCGCCTTCCCTTGACGAGCTTTAAAGAAGTTTTGAACTGTGGCTCCTGGGGATACTTCTCGACTGCCTCATTAAGAATGCTGCATTTTTTGTCGAGGTCCGCTTCCGCATCCACTCGTCGGTTAATTTCAGCTACGGCTTGCGACTGCTGCTGCCGCTGAATCTCTTCCGCCTCGATTTTCAATGCCTGAAACAGCGCGTCACCCGGATGCTTGCCGAGATAATCCTCGCACGTTTCCAGAACTCGCGGGAAATTATGTTCATTCAAAAACTTGCGCGCTTCCGCGTACGAATTGCGCGCTGCATCTCGTTCCGAGCGGACCTGATTATAAAAGCTTTGATACTGTGCGTCGCGCTCCGGGTTCGTGGATTTCGGCGCTGTCCGGTCCAACTCAAGCAATCGTTCCAGCTTGCTGAGCGCGGTGCTGATTTCTCCCTTGCGATACGAGTCCCAAGCGGCATCATACAGCTTTTGCTTCTCTGCCTGCGCCTTCAGGATCTCCTGTTCCGTCCGATCAATGATGGCCAGCAGCTCGCGCGCGCGCGTATCCACGCTGTTGATCTTGAGAATCTCCCCGATACCCTGTCGCGCTTGCACATAGTCATGGTTGTCAATATGTTGCCGCACGAGCCGGAACCAGTTCTCGATCTGCCTTTCGCTGCGCTGGCGCTCCACCTGATTTTTCAAGGCGAGAGCTTCCGCGTTGACCGGATCGATCTCCAGCACGTTTCCGATCTTCTGCAGCGCCAAAGGAAGCTCATCCTCCTCAATGCGCGTCCGTGCGCTTTCGAGCAGTTGCCGAATCGTGCGTTGACGGACAACCTGCTCGATCTGCGCCTTTAGGAGCGACATCTCCGGGTCGATGTGACCTTCCGATTCAAGTTCGGTCAGAATCTCAGCGGCAAACTGATAATCCCCTTCGCTTTGCGCCTTCTTGATGCGATCAATGCGCGGTTGAGTCTTGCTGCGGTCAAACCGTTCAATCGGCTCATTGCGCAGGGCGCGCTGCAAAGTTTCAGCAAACTCGCGCGCGCTCGAAAAGCGATGCCATTGCTGTTTCGCCATGGCTTTGTGAACCGTGCGGCTCAGTAGCTGGTTCACGGCAGGATTGATTTCAGAGACAGGCGGCGGAACATAGGTTCGGATCGCATCAATAATCTTCGCATCCGTTTCCCTTTCAAACGGCTTCCGCCCGGTTAACGCTTCATAGCAAGCCACGCTCAGGGAGAAAATGTCCGAGGAGGGCGTGGCCGGCTTCATCTCCAACTGCTCCGGCGCCATGTACTGCAGAGTCCCTTTAATGCTGGTAATCGACTGGGAATCCATTAAGTGAGCCACGCCGAAGTCAATGATCTTCACCGCGTCATCATCCATCACGAAGATATTGCTCGGCTTCATATCGCGATGCACGAGTCCCTGATCATGGGCCGCTTGCAGACCCCGGCAAACCTGGCAAATGATTTCAACGACCCGTTGGACGGTCAGCCGCTCGCTGGATGC
>JAFAZU010000238.1 GCA_019239585.1 Acidobacteriaceae bacterium | reverse complement strand
ACTTTGGCAATAGATGTTTCTGTATTTTTCCCAGAGCATTGCGCGGTAGAGTAGTAACCGTCACAAACTTTCGTGGAACTTTGAACGACGCCATCTTCTGCTGGCAACGAGCCTGCAAGTCAGCCGGATCAAAGCCCTCTCGCGTGACAACGTAGGCCACTGGCACTTCGCCGCGAACGGGATCCGTAGTACCAATCACGGCTGCTTCTGCAATCTCCGGCTGCCCTTCCAAAAATTCCTCAATTTCACGCGGGTAAATATTGAAGCCGCCTGAAATGATGAGATCGCTTTTTCGGCCACACAGCGTGTAGTAGCCATCGGCCGAACGAGTCGCTAAATCCCCAGTGCGGAAGTATCCGTCTACAAACACGCTGCGGGTCACCTCCTCGCGTCTCCAGTAACCTCCAAATACGTTCGGACCGCGTAAGTAAATTTCTCCCGTTTCTCCTTCGACGACCGGTTCCCCGCTCACGTTGAGGAGCCGCACCGAGATTCCCGGCAACGGTAATCCTACCGTACCGGCCCGTCGCTCGCCGAGGTAGGGATTGCTGAGATTCATGAGTGTTTCGCTCATACCGTAGCGCTCCAGGATTCTGTGATGAAACAGTTTCTCGAATTCGTCCAGAACTGCCGGCGGCAAGGGGGCTGAGCCGGATACAAAGAGCCTCATGAAGGCTCCGATTTGACGGCAATGCTCCGGCTCCCATTCAAGCATTCGAACGTACATGGTGGGCACGCCGAAAAACAGCGTGGGCTGGAAGTTTAGAAAGATCTCACGTGCCGTCTGGTGCGAAAAACGTTCCAGCAACTTGGTCCGGCATCCGCTGACAAGCCAACAGTGAAGGCCGTTGCCCAATCCATGCACATGAAAGAGGGGAAGAGTAAGCAGGAAGCGATCACTCGCCGTAATTTGCCAGCAGGTCAGCAAGTTGAGCGTGTTAACAGCGAAGTTGTTATGGCTGAGCACAGCCCCTTTCGATGTCCCGGTGGTGCCGGAGGTATAAATAATACCGGCGGGTGCGTCGCCATCGATGTGAACTGCTGGTCGAATGGCAGGACTATTCTGTATAGCTGTTTGTATGGCCGTGCGCGTCCAGACCGGGACCGAAGCCGGAAGCGGCTCATCGGAGACAATGGCCCGGGGCTCAGCATCGCGCAGAATATGCGAGATCTCGCGCTCGCGGTACAGGATATTAACCGGTACGAAGATGATGCCTGATTTGATGCAAGCCAAATAAAGATCAATCATCTCTACACAATTGCTGAGGTAGACACAAAGCCGGTCGCCGGGCAGGAAACCATGTGCCATCAGGAATTGGGCCAGGCTGTTGCTGCGGCTATCTAGTTGGCCGAATGTATAGGTTTCACCGGCAAATTCAAGCGCCGGTATTTCGGCCCGGCCCCGCAGTGAAAGGTCGAATAGATCTGACAAATTCATTGGATTATTCAAGAAGGGGCGTGCCCCGTGTCTCCACTCCGAGCGGCAAGAGCGCCAATCCTAACAGGAAAGCAAACCCGGTCATAGCCACGGGATAGCCTAACGTGCCGGCGTGAGAAACTGCCGCACCAACCGCGAACGTTGCTCCAGCGGCAATGAACCGGCCGAAAGAAGTGGCAAAGGCGAATGCACTCGCGCGGCACTCCGTTCGGTACTGTTCCGGCAACCACACAGTGAACACACAGAAACTTGCTCCTCCCACTCCCAGGAAAAAGAGACACCCTAGAAACCACGAAACCGCGTGTTGAGGGAGATAAAAGACATATCCAAAACTGAAAAAGATAAACGCTGCCGTCAGTAAGTAAAAGAAGCCAAGTGTGACACGCCGTCCCACAAATCGAGCCAGCATCGGAACAAGCAAGCATCCAACCATCGTCCCTATTGAGAGCAGCACGCTGGCTGTTGAGGCAAGCCGAGCGGCCATGGGCAAACTTTGTCCTGCCCGCGTGGCCAACTGTGTCACGGCACTCGGTACGTAAACGGAGCCTGCCCAGAGGCCCACCATGGAGACCAGAACATAAAGAGCGTTGAGCAGTGTCCGCCTCCGGTACTCGTCCGAAAACAATTCTGAGAAAGCCGCTCGCGCCGTAGCGGGTTGGCCC
>JAFAZU010000139.1 GCA_019239585.1 Acidobacteriaceae bacterium | reverse complement strand
CTCATGATGAATACACCACGCTAGCCTGGAGTGAGCCGCAGCCCCTTCGATTCGCACCTGTTTCTAGCGGAACCACCAAAACCTGTAACCTATGCGGGCTCGGACCTTTGCGTCCGAATTTAGTAAAATACCCGAACGTCCGACATGTTATCGAGGTCGAATTAATGCGTGCTCAAGTAAGTCTCTCACTGTTGATAGCGCTGGGCATTCTATTGAGCGTTAATCTCAAAATAAACGCACAGAATAATCAGTCCCGGTATCCGGGACTGAGCGTCTATTGGCAGCGGGTCAACTCTCCCTATACGCCGGGATCAGGTGCAATTCAAGGAGGGCCGGGCAATGATCCCAACCCCGGCTCACCCATGTACGTCTGCCGCTCGCGTTATCAGGGCAGTGTGCAGCCGGGAAAGTGGGTGGGCGGAAACTGCAATATCGCCTACGGCGGTCGGGAGATCGTGCGTTCTTCCTATGAGGTTGCCTATGGCAATGCTACATGGCTGCCTTACGATCCAACCAGAAATGGCTTGTATCAAACCGGCACTGACAGCGATGGCACACCACTCTTTACCTGTCGTGTGCGGTATCGGGGAAGTTCGTCCAACTTTCCCCAGATTCCCGGCTTTCCCTTGGGGACGGATCTCGGCTACCAACCAGGAAAGCTGCTGAATGGGAGTTGCCATGTCCCTTTGGGAGGACAGGAGGTTGTACAGGGACCTCCCTTTGAAGCGTTATACGTCTTTGGAGGATACTACCCACCGCCGTATCCGCCGTCATACCCTCCGCCTGCCCCAACGCCGCCCACCGCGCCAGCTGTGCCGTACGCTCAACCCGGACCGAGTTCGGTGGCCTGGCGATCGGCTCATGCCCCGTTCACTCCGGGTGAGGGTGCCATAGAAGGTGGTCCCGGTAACGGCCCAAAGCCGGACGCTCCCTTATATATCTGCCGATCAGGCTACAACGGAAGCTTGATTCCGGGCAAATGGATTGAAGGCAAATGCAGCATCGCTTACAACGGCCGCGAATACAAGATGGACACCTACGATGTCGCCTATGGCAAGGCTACCTGGGCGCCGTTCAGCGGCATCTCGGCGGATCTGGTACAGGGCGGCTATGACACGGACGGTTCACCTTTATACATCTGCCGGGCGACGCACTTTAAACCGGGTTTTCATGAAGTAGGAAATCAACCGGGCAAAATTGTAGGCGGCACCTGTCATATCCCGTATGCGAATCTGGACATAACGCGGGACCCGCCTTTTGAGGCGCTTTACTCAGTAGCAGATCAGCCAAGTGTTGGTAGTCAGACTCCTCCCACGACCTCTGCCCCGCAAGGAAGCGGACTGGAAATTGTGTTCCAGACGGGAACGGACACAACACCAGGAAAGATTTCGGTCAAGAATGGCGCTACAGGAGCAACCGCAAACCAAGACTTGGCTCCTCATCTTTCGCCTGAGCAATGCACAGCCATCCTGGTACAAGCAGCGTTTCAAGCCGGATTGCAAATTCAGGCGGAAGCAGGTGGAAAGGGACTGAAAGTGTTTGGCGCCAATAACTCTGTGAGTGTTACCGGGGCCTCCGTGGCCGTGAGTCAATTCTAACTACTTCCTCGTCAAATAGTAATGAACCGCTGGCGTCACGAGCAGCGATAAAACCATCGAAGCTACAATTCCGCCAATTACCGCAATAGCGAGCGGCTGTAGCATTTGAGAGCCTGCGCCTATCGCCAGCGACAGCGGAATCATTCCGGCAATGGTTGCCAGCGCTGTCATGATGATGGGCCGTAAACGCCGCTCGCCCGCTTCAATCATGGCCTCTCGCGGCGAGGCTCCTTCCCTTCGGAATTTCTGATCCGCATCGAGCAGCAGAATTCCGTTCTTCGCCACAATGCCAACCACCATAATTAACCCCATAAAAGAGGAAATATTGAAAGTTGTCCTTGTAATTAACAAAGCAAAGAACACGCCGGAGGTGGACAGCAGCGCCGAGGAAAGGATCGCAATCGGAGCAGCGAATCCGCCAAACTCAAATAGCAGCACCGTGAACACAAGCACAATGGCGGCTGCAAGAACAAACAGGAGATCACGAAACGATTGCTGCTGTTGCGCATACAACCCGCCATAGACCACGCGAATCGAAGAAGGCAAATGCATACTTGCCACTTTCTTCTGGACTAAAGCAACACCGGTTCCCAGGCTTAAACCTTCTAAACGTCCCGTAACGGTCACATTACGTTGCAGGTTCTCCCGGCGGATCTCCATCTGTCCGGGATCATTGCGGACCGTGGCAAGGGTTCCGAGAGTGGCTGCCTTTGCAGTCGAGGAGACCAGCAACGTATTTTGAATTGCATCAAGCGAACTTCTTGTCTCAGGAGGAAAAGTCACCCGCAATGTATACGGCCTGTTATTCACAATTACGGGAACCGTAGAAGGCTCCCCCTGAAAGATCGCGCTGGCATCCAACTCGACTTCCTGCGGCGTAAAGCCCGCCCGCGCCGTAACTCCCTG
>JAFAZU010000417.1 GCA_019239585.1 Acidobacteriaceae bacterium | reverse complement strand
CAAGTCATTCTTCCGTAATGCCGTACTTACAGGAACTCCTCCGTCAAGTGTTCTCCAGCTTGTTGAGGAACAAGCTGCGGAGTTTTCTGACCATGGCTGGTATTGCCTGGGGCATCGCCTCTATCGTGATTATCGTGGCGATGGGCGACGGGTTTAAAGAAGGCCAACGTAACAGCATGAAGGGACTGGGCGAGAACATCGTCATTCTGTTTGGAGGGAGAACGGAAAAGCAGGCAGGTGGACAGCGAGCAGGCCGACGGATTCGACTAACGTACGAGGATGTCCAGGCAATCCGGGAGCAGTGTTATTTGGTCGAGTACGTTGTGGGCGAAATCGAAAGCACAAATCATGTGACGAGCCCCTACAACAGCGGTTCCTTTGATACGGATGGAGTGGAGCCGGATTTCAATAAACTGCGAACAGTTCCTGTCCAGGCGGGACGGTTTATTTCGGAGCAGGATAATGCGGAAGCTCGGCGGGTTGCCGTGATTGGGCCGAAAGTGAAGGTTCAGCTTTTCGGAAATCGCCAGGACGTGATAGGCCAGCACATCGCCATTAATTCCCTGCCCTTTGAAGTGATTGGATTGCTTGCTGACAAGAACCAGGACTCCAGTTATAGCGGGCGGGATGAGACAAAGATTTTTATTCCATACCAAACAATTGTCCGCGACATTCCTCCCAAGGAAGGCTACTATTTCAACGGGCTGCTGGACGATATCATTTATAAGCCTCGGTCGTTAGAGGAGTTTGAGATTGCGAGAAAGCAGGTGGTGAGAGTGATTGCGCGAAATCACCGGTTTGATCCCCGTGACACAGGAGCGCTTGGGATTTGGGACACGGTTGAAAATGCGCAGCAGGTAGATGCCATCTTCGAATCGATGACCGTGTTCCTTGCCGCTATTGCGCTAGTCACGTTGAGTCTGGGAGGCGTGGGCGTAATGAACATCATGCTCGTCACCGTAAGCGAGCGGACTCGTGAAATCGGCTTGCGAAAGGCGTTAGGCGCGACACAGCGCCGAATCTTGTTAGATTTCTTAGCGGAAGGTATGCTGCTAGCTGTGGTCAGCGGCTCGATTGGCTGGGCTATTGCTTTCGGACTTTCCTCATTGTTGAAGCTGGTCAAGATGCCCGATATGTTTCCGGGATTACCGGTTACCATGACCACGACATTGCTGTCGTTTGGCGCTCTCGGACTGATTGCGATTGTCTCGTCTCTTCTACCAGCATCGCGGGCAGCTGCGCTGACCCCGGTTGAGGCCCTCCGCGACGAAAGGTGAAACATTGTGCGACTGCGATCAATTGTCAGAGAAGCAGCGGCAGCCTTGACATTCAACCGTCAACGGAGCCTGCTCACGATGTTGAGCTTGGCGTGGGGCGTTACCTGCTTTGTCATTCTCTACTCCTATGGAGAAGGATTTGGAACGGCGCTGACGACCTCGTTTAAAGCCGTCGGGCAGGATCTGGTCCTGATGTTTGGCGGGCAGACTTCCACGCAGGCGGGCGGGATGCGGTCGGGGCGCGTGATCCGGCTGGAGCGGGATGATGTGGAGGCGATTCGCGATACCGTTCCGACCGTGGCCGCGATTTCGCCGGAAGTTCTGATGCGCCGCACCCCCGTCACGCACGGGTATCGCTCGCAGAATATGACGATTCGCGGCGTGCTGCCGTTGGATTATCAAAAGGTCCGTAATATGACGGTCAGCTCAGGCCGCTGGCTTTCCGCAGAAGACGAACTGCAAAAGGAGCGAGTCGCGGTTCTGGGCGCAAAGGCGGCTGAAAAGCTTTTTGGGGAAGCGCCGCCGCAAGGGGAGAAGATCACGATTCGGGGTATGCAGTTTCAGGTTGTCGGAATGCTGAAAACAAAAATTCAAATTTCGAATTACAATACACCTGATAATGAGTGTGTTTTTATTTCCTACGGAACCATGTCGCTGCTGCGGGACGTGAAGTATCCGGAGGATATTGTCTGGACGCCCACGAATCCCATGTTCCGTGCGGATGCAGTCAAACAAACACGGGCGACGCTCGCGCGGTTGCATCACTTCTCGCCGACAGATGAGCGGGCAGTTGAAGTAATTGTCTTTAATGAGTTCATGAAGCAGATCGACGGGATGACGGCGGCGCTGCGCATTCTGCTCGGCTTGATCGGCACTATGACGCTGGCGATTGGCGGCGTTGGACTGGCGAACATCATGCTGGTGTCTGTAACACAGAGGACGCGCGAGATCGGGGTGATTAAATCACTGGGTGCGACAAAGCGGTCAATCCTTTTTCAGTTCTTATTAGAGGCTATGACCATTGTCACGATCGGCGGCATCCTGGGGGTTGCTTTGGGATTTGCCGTGACAATGGGGATCGGCTCACTGCCGCTATTAGGGCCGTTGTTTAAAGACACAAGCGGAGCCGGTGACATTCACCTCGGCATTTCCGTATTCGCCGTGATTACTTCAACGGTCATGCTGGAGATCGTTGGGCTCATTTCGGGGCTGTTACCAGCGCTTCGAGCTTCAAGGCTAGATCCAATTGAGGCGCTGCGGTATGAGTAGCTGAGGTGGTTAGTCTTCGGTGTTGGCAAATGGTTTCAGTGGCTGAATATTGGCGCGAGGCGCTGGATTTGAGCTTCTTCTGCCTTAGGATCCGCATGAATTCTGTCTAGATCGTAGTCAAAACGCGCTGCATACTCAGCACGAAAAGTATAAAGCTCTTCCATAATTTCATCTGTCTTGGGCGTTAGATCCCATAAGTTCTTCGGGAGTGCAGATGGTAGTTGGTCTGTAGCCATACTGTTGGATGATCCTTGTTGCTACTTTTTTACTTCATATATCAAACCCGGCGGAAGCGGGAGGTTAAGCCGCTCCACTTGCGTACAATCAACTCGGCAATGGTGAGCAGAATGGCTCCGCCGAGAAGCGCGGGCCAGAGTTGCAAATGAGTGTACAGCTTTCGTCCGTCTGAGTCGAAAATCGATGAGGGTGCCGGGTTGAAGCGGCCTCCTGTAAAGCTGGAAATCTGTTTAAGCAGCCGGGTGTCAGAACCACGGTCCTGCAATTCCTGTTCCTGACGGTACAGGCCGACTTCGGGGAAAGCGCTGGTTTCCACCACCGGACGAATGCGGAAAAGGCCGTGAAGGTTTCCGGTGTGCAGAGTTCCTCTGTAAACACGAGGACCAGTTTTAGCTACCGTGATGGGCTTTTCAAAACCGTTTGGGCCCAACACAAAGATAGGAGGAACGCTGGCGGGCTCGGGGGTCTCGGCGCTGAGATGGTAAGTCACTTCAATGCTGTCGTTCGCGGCATCAAAGTGGGCAATCCCTTCACTACGGTCCGAGTGAGAAAGCAAGTTGCGAGTGACATTGATCCAAAATTTGTCGAAACCGGGCCAACCGATCCAGGATTCAGCCCAGCGGCTTTTAGCATCCGATGTGAAAACGGCAGCGCGGCCTAAACCATATTGCCATTGAACGTAGAGCGGATCTTTTTTCACCTCGTCAATGCTGAGAATTGTGTCAGCAGCAGGTTTAGCAGTAAAACGAGCGTAGCCCTTAAGCGGGGGCGCAGCGTTGATTCCGATGCCGTCGAGAATTTCAGCTCCATGCGCGACCAGCGGCGTCAGCGGTCTTTCCACGGCTGTGGAGCCGCTATAATCCTGTACATCTTTCAAAAGGATCTGCTCCAAGCCTGCGGGCTCGTTTAAAAAATAGCTGCGGCCGCCTGAGTTGGCGGCGATCTTTTCCAGATAGGTGCGGTTCACATCCTGGCCTAGTCCGACGGTGGAGATGGTAACTTGATGCGCCAGGGCTTCCTTCGCAAGTTCAAGGCTGTCGCCCTCTTCGGAAATTCCGTCCGTCAGAAGAACGATGTGCTTCACACTGGCTTTCGACGGAAGCACACGGCGATAGGCTTCGGCCAATGCGGGAGCAATTTGTGTTCCGCCGTCCGGAGTAATACCAGAGATGAGGCGCTTAATCAACGATTTGTCTTCTGCGCGCCGCACCGGTACAGCCCATTGGAAGGAGTTATCGAAAATTAACACGCCGATGTAGTCAATAGGGCGCAGGTGATCGACAACGCCGATAGCCGACAAGCGGGCGAGATCGATTTTACGGCCCTCCATGGAGGACGATTTATCAACAATCAGACCGACACAAATGCCCTCAGGAGTCTTGGGAGGCGCTAGTTTTGCAGGTAGCGCCCGGTCCAGGGCGTCCATCTGTCTTTCTTCCTTATAGACTTGGCGCTCGCCGCCAATAAGAATAAGACCGCCGCCTTCTTTCACGTACTGCTCCAGCCGGTTTTTTTGGGCGGGCGTGAAAGCGGATAAGTCCAGGTTATTCAGAATGACAAGTTGAAAATTGCTTAAATCCTTTTCCAATTGCGAGACGTCACGAGACAGATCGAAGTCAGCTTGGCTTAAAGCGCTCAGGAGGTTTGTGTCTGAGCCGGGAGGGTCCTGCGAAAGGTAAAGAACTTTTGCGCGTTTCAACTGAATCGCCACTTCGAACGGAACATCACCGAGCGGCCGGGCGTCAATCCGGCCGGAGATGGAAGCGACGCCGCTGGAGTTCATACGGGCATGAACGCGCACGAGATTCACACCGGATTGCAGGTCGATAGCGTCCGTTCCCAGCTTTTTTCCTTCGGCTGAAATCTCCACCTGCGCGTGTCTTTCTTCCGGCGAGAAAACAGCAAGGTCTATCGGAATCGGTTCCCCTGCATAAGCCTCACGCGGCATCGAAATAGATTGCAGGTGAAGTTCGGAGGTGGGACGGCCTGATAACGGAATCGTGTCAACCGGCACATGAAAGCGCTGCAATTCCGCAATCGCACGGACGCTGCTGCCTTCATTTTCTTTACCGTCACTGATAAGCACTAGACGGGGGATATAGCCGGCAGGCATAGCCGACATGCTGCTTGTCAGCGCCGCTTCCAAGTTCGTTGCTAACCCATACTCGTTCGCGGCGGGCACAAGATGAAAACCATCTGC
>JAFAZU010000410.1 GCA_019239585.1 Acidobacteriaceae bacterium | reverse complement strand
GCGGTCTGTTCCGGCAAGGCCCAGGCGGAGATGCCGAAAGCTGATAAAAGGACGGCGGTATAGGTTTGAAAGCCCAAGAAATTCCTGATAGGGAGTGATCTGCCCTCCTATCAAGAGTGTTCTGCAGAGGCCGGATCTCTCAGCCGTGATGTTCCGGGCTGGCCTTCGGCGCGGAAGCCTTTTCTGTAGACTTTGGATCTTTAGGCTTGTCGCCGGACCCTTTCCCGCTCGTATCCTTTTCTAATTTTAGCGGATGTTTATCTTCAACCAGTTGCGCCAATTCGCTGTTCGGGTACTGAACAATGATGGAAACTCTACGGTTGGATGGATCGGTTGGCTTGTCGGCGAGGCGAAGACGCTGATCCGCGAAGCCGCGAACCTGCGCGACCTGCGCGGGCTGGAGTCCGTTGGTTTGCATGATTCGCCGGGCGGCATTTGCGCGGTCGGCGGAGAGCTCCCAATTGGTATAGTTACTGTTTTCATACCGTTGAGAGTCCGTGTGACCCTCCATAAGAAGCGGATTCTTCATGGCGCCCAGTTGCATTGCCAATTGAATCAGCAGATCTTTGCCGGTTTGCGTCGGGATGGGCGAACCGCTCTCGAAGAACATGCCCTTTGCGGTTTCCAGGAGTTCAATACGCAGGCCTTCGTTGGTGACGGTCATCTCCACGTTATCTTTGAGTTTCTGGAACTCCGGTGATTTTCTGATAGCCTGCGCGATCTTCTCCTTCAATTTTTCCATGTTCTCTTTTGTAATGGTCAGGTTTTGGCCCGAGCCGGCTATATTGGTGCCGGTCTGACTGGACAGGCCCGAAGGGTCTTTAAAATAGCCGCCCACAGCCCTCTGAACCTCAGGGCTGGCATGCATAAGCCAGAGCACGATGAAGAGCGCCATCATGGCTGTGACGAAGTCGGCATAAGCTACTTTCCACGCGCCGCCGTGATGTCCACCGTGGTGGCCGCCTTTTTTCTTGATAATAATGATGGGTTGCTGATTGGTCGCGGGCATGTTTATGCAGCTTTCTCGCCCCGCAAGGCCCCTTCCATCTCCTTAAAGCTGGGACGGACTTCGGAGGGAATCGAGCGCCGGGAGAACTCGACGGCGAGGATGGGAGCCGCACCCCGGATAAAGGCGACCATGCCGGTCCGTAGACAGTTGTAATACACGGCTTCGGCTTCATTGATATGGGTCATGCTGGAGGCAAGCGGCGACAGGAAGCCGTAACAAAGGAGAATACCTAAAAAGGTTCCGACCAGCGCCGCCGCAACCTTGTGGCCGATTTCTTCCGGCGGCCCTCCCAGCGACCCCATCGTGATGACCACGCCGAGAACAGCCGCTACAATGCCTAAGCCGGGGAGGGCGTCCGCAACCGTTGTGAGAGCGCTAACAGGCTTGCCGATTTCCTTGTGGTGAACTTCGAGATCCACTTCAATCATCTGGTCCAGGTCATGAGGCGACACGGTTCCGCTAAGAGCCATGCGCATGGTATCGCAGATAAAGTCCAGAGCGTGGTGGTCTTTAACGATAAATTCATGCTTTTTGAAGAGGTCACTTTTGTCCGGCTCCTCGACGTGCGATTCCAGGCTGACCATGCCGCCTTTACGCCCTTGCGAGAAGAGATCGTTCAGCATTTTGAGGGTGTCGAGGTAGCGCGCCTTATTGTACTTACTGCCGGAAAGAATACCGGTCAGGTTTTTTAAAATTTTGATGATGACCGGCAGCGGATTGCCGATCAGGAGCGTGCCGATGGCAGCGCCGCCAATGATGACAAGTTCGGCAGGCTGCACCAACACTTTCATGTTGCCGTGTTCCATCAAGTAGCCGCCAATAACGGCACCGATAACAAGCACAATCCCTATGATTGAAAACATTTTCCTTTGAAATCCTGTTCACTCCTGTATCGTCCAAAAGCGCCGAGATTTTAGCTTTTGAAAGGGACTTTAGTCCTATAAAAGCGTTCGTTTTCCTCCGATGTGAACAGCGAGGACAGTTTCAATGGCAGATTATTCGTACGCGGCTTACTCCGAATCTAGCTTGGTGGGAGCCAACCCCTTACAGCTTGTCACTCGATCCTATGAGGGCGCAATTGGAGCTGTGCAGCAAGCCCAGCGGTGCTTCGCTTCCGGCGATATTATGAGCCGCTCGAAGGCGATCACCAAAGCCGTGAGCATTCTCACTGAGCTGATGATTTCGCTGGATCACCAGAAGGGCGGCGAAATCAGCGCGAACTTGAAGCGGCTGTACAGTTATATGCAGCAGCGTTTACTGCTGGCCCATGCTCAGAAGACGGTAGAGCCTGCCATTGAAGTGGAAAGACTTCTTTCGAACTTGCTGGAGGCGTGGAAAGCGGTCGAGGAGAAATCCAGGGTTGAGTCTTGCGGGAATACGAGCCAGGCGCTCATTCCGGCGACAGCACCCATTCCCCTTGTCGAAGAAAGCTCCTTGCCCTATGGCAGCTACTTTTATGAAGCGGCGGCTAGCGGGAGCGTACTGGGCGAGGTTTACTCGTTCTAAAGAATCGCTGAACTTTTGATCTCCCGAATCCGTTACAGTGGGCATAAGTTATGAATTGCCCGAACTGTGGGTTGGCGAATCCAGATACTGCAAAGTTTTGCGGGAATTGCGGCACTTTGTTGGGGACGAGTACTTCCCCTCCACAATCCGGTTCATATCCGAGCCAAGCACAATATCAGGCTCCTCCGCCTTATCAGGCATCCGGGCCGTACAGGGCACCGAGCGCGACGCCTGGCGGAAGTACGATGGGGAGAAAAATTGGGCTCGGGTGCCTGATTGCGCTGATTGTCTTCCTATTCTTCGGACTTTCCTGCACCAGAGCTTGTTTTGGGTTGAGGCACACGCGAGTGTACCAGCACCGGCGGTATTGATAGATTGTCAGTATTTAGTGGAAGCCGGTCACTTCGTTCGCGGCTCTGAGGCAATTCGGGTTGTTTTGCGGGAGATAACAATTCGAAGCCATTGGGAGTGGCGTAGGTAGCGCGTTTGCCGGTTTGCTCTTCTTCCTGCTGACGCTGCCTTTGCAGCCCTTGTAGTTCCTTTAGATCTTGTCCGTGCTGGCGACGCAAGCGGGCCTCCTGCCGATGCAGGTTGCTGAAGTGCTTGCCTTCCACCGTGAAGATGTGCGCATCGAGCAGGGCGGCGCGCACCTGCGGGTCCTCAATTTCGGCGAATCGTTCGGCATAGCGCATCCGGCCTAACGCGAACAAGCCGAACTCCAGGCCCGGGATGCGGTTCAGCCGCCATTGCGTGTCGGCCAAGCTTTGCACCAGTTCCGTTTCCCGTTCGCCCACGGGTTGAAATTTGTGCTGAAAGCGCTCGATGTGCGCTTCGTAGGTGGCGACATCCTCGCTCGGCTACAGGACGGTGCGGCCGGTCAGGCCGGTTTTGACGGCGTTCAACGACGATTTAGCTTTGCCTTCCGGGGTTTGGGGGCCGGTGCTCCATTGTGCATTGGCGCGATTGGCGGCGAGACGGCGCTCGCTGACGAGAGGGGCAGTGGACATGGGGTTTGGGAAGCCAATACGCTAACACGGGAAGGGGTAAAACAGCCTGCCCCAGGTGGTGCAAACAACCCGTAAGCGATAGCAGGGAAAGACGGTTACCGATATTTTCAAAAGCTGTGACTAGTTTTCGGTATGTGTCGGTTGGACTGTGATCGTCAGAGTGAGCACACCTGTTCAAAAAGCTATTAACGAATCCCAGGCCTGCGCTGTCCGCTGTTTATTGACGCGGCCCAAAAAACACTAGATCCAATTAGGAAGCCAAGAAGTACCAAACCACTGCTCGAGGGTTCTGGAACGACAGTGTCCCCGGTGAATGCAGCACTGACGAGGTATAAGTTATCGGGTATATCTAGCTGGACGTTGAAAGTGATCGTGCCCGCTAGATCCAGTGAGATGTCTGCGACCGGTGTCGTGTTCGAACAACCTGCGAATGGAGCCGGAGCCACGCAGGCTGTATACCTGCCAGCGGCAACGGCAGACTCAGTAAAGGTTGTGGTGCCGGTGAGACCAGGCGGAATCAATAACGGAGCAAAGCTCAGTTCTCCGCTGCCGAGGATTCCAAGGTTGAACACTTGTCCTGGGGTCCCGAGTAGGTAACCGGATGCGAATCCGTAGGCAAAATTGAAGGAATCTGAGCCGGGGATTGAAAATGAGCCGTTGACCTGACCTCCGCTTACGGGTATGAAAAGCGGGCTGCCAAGAAAGCTATCAGCGCCCATGATGAAGTCACCGTTTGCACCTACACCGCTGTAAATGTTACCGTACTCCCTAGGGTTGAGCCCCCCAAACGGATGACCCGCTGCCGGAAACTGGTAGTTAAGGCTGTCTAGAGTAATTGTGGGAATGGAATCGCCTAGCAGGGGCGAGGCGAGAAGTATCGAAGCGAAGGGCAGAATAGACTGGAAATTCATAGCTTATCCTTACGGCGAACTAAGTCTATCTCCTCTTCGAATCTGATGCAATCGGGAAGGAGGGTTTCGAACTCCGGAAACTCGTTCTTCCCGTCTTCATGCTTTTGGTAATGCTCAAAGTTTGAAGCATCCGCCGCTCGATCACGAGGGCTGGTATATTTCAGCACCATGCAACAGCCTCGTTCCATGCGCGCTTGCTCTGGCGTTTACATTGGACTAGACGTTGCAGATTTCGAAGGCTTGTTCCAGGCTGTGGATGGGCGGCTTGTTTACCGGGATAAACTCGTGCGATAGAAAGCCCTCGTAGTTGGTGTCTGCGATGGCTGCGGCGACGGCTCTCCAGTTTACTTCCTGCGTGCCGTCAAGTTCGTGGCGTCCCGGGTTGCCACCGGTATGGAAGTGGCCGAAGAAGGCGATGTTGTCTTTAATGGTCCGGATGAGGTCACCTTCCATGATCTGCATGTGGTAAATGTCATACAACAGCTTGATGCGGGGCGAGTTGACTTGCTTCATCAGCTCGATGCCCCAGGCGGAGT
>JAFAZU010000406.1 GCA_019239585.1 Acidobacteriaceae bacterium | reverse complement strand
GCACGCCAGCTCCTGCAAAGGATCGCGCCGGATGACGTTCAGCCGGAGCCTGCGTCGACAGAGCCAGACCAGCCGCGAACTGCGCCGGCACAGCCCTCGTCGCCTCTCGGCGATGGAGACCTGACTATTCATGTGAAAGGCGCTAACGATGTTCTGGTCTACCGGGCAAAATGCTGCAATCCGATTCGCGGTGAAGGAATTGTGGGTTATATCACTCGCGGCAAGGGAGTCGCGGTGCATTCCCAGCTTTGCCCGAATGTTCAAAGCTTAATGTATGAATCGGAGCGCAAGGTGGATGTCGAATGGGCACGGAGCGGAAGCGATCCGCTGCCGGTGAAGGTCGTGGTTTATACCGATGACCGGCCTGGGATTCTACATCAGCTTACTTCCATTCTCAGCGCCGAATCGAGCAATATACGGACGCTGGAAGCGCGCGGTGACCACAGCCGCACGGATGAGAGCGCAATTGTGGATATCCTGATGGATGTAAAGGATAAAAAGCAGTTAGAGCGCGTCGTCAACGCGTTCCGCCGCGTGCCCGGTGTCCGGGACATCGAGCGCGTACGGACAAATTAACCCATGCAACAAGAAATCGATACCCTCACCGCTTCCGAGCCGGAACACATTGCCATTTCAAAATCGACGGGCATCAAAATCGATTGGCGAGACGGTCACCACAGCGATTATTCACTCGCCTATCTTCGGGATGAGTGCCCCTGCGCTACGTGTACGGGAGCGCACGGCACGGAGCCGCAGAGATCGAATTACGCAAACCCCGGCCCGTTTCCCATGTTCAAGCCCGCTTTGCGAATGGACTCCGTAGAGGCTGTAGGGAGCTACGCGGTGCGGATCTACTGGAACGATGGACACAGCTCAGGTATTTACTCGTTCGACCATCTTCGCAAAATCTGCCCATGTCGCGAGTGCGCCGCGAAATATCGATCAGAGCCGGGAACGAAGTGACCGGCTTTTGATTGCCCTCGTTCTTTATAACAGCCGGAAGTTCACTTCTACCTGAGCTTGGGTAGCAACAGGATGACCGCCCTTCATGCCGGGACGGAAGCGCCATCTCATCACGGCTTCAATTGCCTTTTCATCCAAACCGAGACCAAGCTGCCGGACTACGTGGATATCGCGAGGATTGCCATTGGCATCCACAACAATGGAAAGCAATACCGAGCCGGAGAATTTTGCCTTACGAGCTTCTTCGGAATACTCAGGCTCAACTTTAGACACCAAAACCGGGGCTGAAACGTCGCCGCCAATGCGGAACGCGCCACCGCCTGTTCCGCCGCCCGAACCGGGCCCGTAACCATCACCACTGCCCGAACCAACGCCGCCGCCCTTACCAGTGCCAAGCCCTTGCGATCCTGGTCCACCGGAAAGTTGATTCAGCTTGCTCAACGGATCGCCGTAATTATCCGCAATAACCGGCGGTGCCGGTGCGGTAATTTCAGGAACAACCGGCAGTTTCGGCTTAGGTACAGCCAGAGCTGGAGGCATGAACTGTTTCGGGGCTGGCTTCGGTGGTGCGCCCTTGCTGACCGGGGTCGGCATTTTCTGTCCGCCACCACCGCCACCGCCGGCCTTTGTAGCCGCAGGAGGTAATTTGGGCTTATACTCCGGCAGGTAAATCACTGTAGCATCGTCCATTTTATGTTGTGGCGTGAAAACCGCTTTCCTGAACACCACTAGCAGCAAGGCAATCACAGCAACGTGAATGGCCAAGGAAACCGCGCCCGATCTGGTCTCGCCACCCTGATAAGCGCCCCAAATTGTGCCGACTTCCACCGGCTTAGATGTCACTTCCAAGGGAGGAAGCTTAGGCGGATTGATCAAATCCTTAATATTGGTAAAGAACGCCCTAAACCAAGGCTGTTCTACCTTGTTCAGATCCCCAAAATCCGCGCCTTCAACTGGACGCGAGGTTACTTCGAGTGGTGGAAGCTTGGGAGGATTCACCAATTCGCGGATATTGCGAACAATCGACTTGTACCAAGGCTCTTCATTCAGGCCACCGAAATTCGCGCCCTCGATCGGGCGTGAGGTCACCTGTAGGGGTGGAAGCTTGGGAGGATTCACCAGTTCCCGGATATTGTGAACAAGCGACTTGTACCAAGGCTCTTCCAGATTGGACTGGAGCAGAAGCCGATCTAAATGCGCATCGGGCTGAGTCACGGAAGAATGCCCCCTAACTTCCTCTTCAACTTCGCTGGTCACGAAAGGATTTGACATGTAATAAAATTCTCGCGACGGTCGTCAACGTACTTTTAAGACGCTTGGCAAAAAACTGGAGTTGCAATATTCCAAATTTTGTAGATTACCAAGCCACTTTCAGTTTAGCATCGATTTTCGAGGATGTTTCCGAATAAAAAGGGCTGTGTCTTCTGCCAGATAGCATCGAGAGCGTCCGTCAATTCATGCCCTGAATTGATACGGACCAGCTCTACATTCGGATGAGCTCCCGCGAACTCGATAGAGGTGTCGACGGGCACTGTGTCATCCTGGTTACCATGAAAAATTAGGGCGGGTTGCCCGAAATCGGGAAATGGGCTGTACTGCCGTGAATCCTCCAGAAGTTGGTAACGAATGGCCCGTTCTTTACCTTCTGCGTAATGGAACACGGATAGGCTGCCCTCCTCTTGCCAGCGTTTAATACGTTCGGGACCCAATTGCTTGACCCAAAGATGGTAAAGGCCGAATGCCGGGGCCAGCAACACCAGTTTCGTGACTTGCCGGTACCGGGCCGCGCAAAGAGCAGCCAGGTAGCCGCCCAGGCTGGAGCCGATCAAAACCACCGGCTCGCTGCCGATCACGCGATGGATTACCTCAAGTTGGCTCGTAATCGTCAGGTGCTCAAAATCCCCTTGCGAAAGGTCGGGCACCTGGATAGGTATATTAAAACTTGACAGTTTGTCTACAAAAAACGATGCTTTGCGGGATTTTGCTCCAGAGGCAAAGCCGTGCAGATATAGGACACGCAAACGAGCAGGCAACATCTACAGGTTATGTCAGAATCGGTAATTTTGTCCGGCTCATTTGTTACCAATAGTAAGGATCGTTCCAATTTTCTTTGGACTAAAATTTAACGCGGACTCCGTTTCTTGGCTTCCACTATCCTCGGTAAGGTAGCTTAGAGTGATTGGACTGGAGCAGTTCGACAAACGGCAGATGCGTTTACAAACACAGGAGAACAATGAATGGCGGTAGCAGAGAAAGTAAAACAGATCATCGTTGAGCAGTTAGGAGTGGATGAAAATCAAGTGGAGCCAAGCGCATCGTTTGTGGATGACTTGGGAGCTGATTCACTTGATATTGTCGAGCTGGTAATGGCCTTCGAGGAAGCTTTCGACTTGGATATTCCAGACGATGATGCGGAAAAGATCAAAACTGTGAAGGACGCTGTCGACTATATCGAAGCGAAAAAGAAGTAGTTGATAGGACAAACTGCTTCCCCTTGCGCCCGCGCGCAAGGGGAATGGAGGGGACAGCCTTGAGGCGCAGGGTCGTTGTTACGGGCGTTGGGTTGCTCACTTCCGTTGGTATCGGAACAGAGAAAACCTGGTCCGCTATCAAGGAAGGCAGGAATGGTATCGGTCCCATTACGCAATTCGATGCCTCGCATTTTTCGGCGCGGATTGCCGGGGAGGTGAAGGACTTCGACCCGCTGAATTACGTCGATAAAAAGGACGTTAAAAAGATGGGCCGGTTCATTCAATTCGCTATGGCCGCCTCTGAATTCGCTGTGCAGTCGGCGCAGTTGCAGGTTCCACGCGAAGAAGCCGAAAACTTTGGCGTCTACATCGGAAGCGGCATTGGCGGGTTCGAAGTGATTGAGCGTGAGCATAAGACCCTGCTGGAGCGCGGTCCTGGGCGGCTCTCTCCTTTTTTTATCCCCTCATGTATTGTCAATCTGGCGAGCGGTTACGTCTCGATTCGCTACGGCGCGGAAGGGCCCAACTCGGCTACCGCCACGGCCTGCACCACCAGCGCGCACTCGATTGGCGATTCGTTCCGGCTCGTCCAGCATGGTTACGCGGATGTCATGATCTGCGGCGGAAGCGAAGCCTGCGTAACGCCGCTGGGAATTGGAGGATTCGCCGCCATGCGTGCCTTGTCGACGCGAAATGATGAGCCGCACCGGGCCTCGCGGCCCTGGGACAAGGAACGTGACGGCTTTGTGGTCGGAGAAGGTGCCGGTATTCTCATCTTGGAAGAACTGAAGCGAGCGCAAAAACGGGACGCCCCGATTATTGCTGAAATTGTGGGATACGGCATGAGCGCCGATGCTCATCACATTACCTCGCCGCCGGACAACGGAGATGGCGGTTATCGGGTGATGCGCAATGCTTTAAAGGATGCGGGGGTCGAGCCCTCGCAGGTTCAATATGTGAATGCGCATGGCACTTCCACGGGACAAGGCGATAAGGCGGAAACATGCGCCATCAAGCGCGCTTTTGGTGAGCATGCAAAAAACATGGCCGTCAGTTCCACTAAATCCATGACCGGTCACTTATTGGGCGGAGCAGGCGGATTAGAGGCAGGCATTACCGTGCTTGCCATCCGCGACGGCATTGCGCCGCCCACCATTAATCACGAGTTCCCGGACCCCGACTGCGATTTGGATTACGTCCCGAACCATGCTCGGCCTCTCGATATTGAGTATGCTGCCTCTAACAGCTTCGGCTTTGGCGGCACAAATGGCTGCCTTGTGTTCAAGCGGTACAAGCCATAGAACGGAGCCAGGAACGTAGTGACTGGTTGAGTTGTGTAACCGGTCACTTCTTTCGCGGCTCCATTGAAATTACACCAGTTCGCGGATGCGATCTTTGGCGATCGTGGTCGCAATCTTCTGCCAGTCTTTCGTTCCCTTCGCCATGGATTCGGCAAAGTGAAGTGCTTGCTGGGGCTTGATCTTGGCCGGCATGGGCGGTTCGTTCTCATCCACAACGGCCTCTACCAGCACCGGCCCCGGCGTCGCTAACGCTTGGTCGATAATGCGGCCGCACTCATCCGGAGTGTTGATGGTAAAGCTCGTAATCCCGAACGCCCGCGCGACTCCGGCAAAATCAATCGGCTGCAAATCGCATTCATATTCCGGGTTGCCCAGAAACACCATCTGCTCCCACTTGATCTGGCCTAAAGAGTTGTTTTTGACAACAAAAATTTTGATTGGCAGTTTGTACCTTACGCACGTCGCCATTTCACCCATAAGCATGGTGAACGCACCGTCGCCGACAAAGGCAATCACGGTCCGGTTCGGGTACGCGACTTGCGCCGCAATCGCGTAAGGGAAGCCATTCGCCATGGTTGCCAGCGTGCCGGAACAGGTGTGCATCTGGCCCTGCAAGGATGGAATATAACGAGCCCACCAGGTTGTATTCGTACCTGAGTCGCCTGCCACAATGGCGTCGGCCCTTAGCCGCTTACCCAATTCATAAGCCACTACCTGCGGCTTCATGGGAACATCTTTAGCGGTTCCTCGCGTCGCCAAGATTTCGTTCCAGTCTTTCATGCCCTTTTGCGCTTTTTCGAGAAATGACTTGTCCTTCGGCTTCAGGTGAGGAATCAACGCATTTAAAGTTTCAACAGCATCCCCCACTAATGCCACATCCGCCGGATAACG
>JAFAZU010000454.1 GCA_019239585.1 Acidobacteriaceae bacterium | reverse complement strand
GACGTTCATCGAACAGCGCATGCGCTGGGGATGCGAACGACCGCCACCATGATGTTCGGCACGGGCGAGACCATTGAACACCGGATGAATCATTTAGAGATCGTCCGTCAAATTCAGGAAGACACGGGCGGATTCACGGCCTTTATTCCCTGGTTCTTCCAGCGTGAGCACACTTCTTTGGGCAGATTTGTGAAGCAGGAGGCGACGGCGGTTGAATACCTGAAAATGCTGGCGCTATCGCGGATTTACCTGGACAATATCCAGAATATCCAAGCATCCTGGGTCACTCCCGGCTTGAAAGTCTGCCAGCTTGGTTTGCGATTTGGCGGCAACGACGTAGGGAGCATCATGATTGAGGAGAATGTTGTCTCTGCTGCCGGCACGCATCATCGGGCAACCGAGGAGCAGCTACGAAGGCTCATTCGGGACGCGGGCTTTACGCCGAAACAACGAGATACGCTTTATCGAACTTACTATCTGAACTGATAGAGCCTTTAAATAGAGCCGCAAACTCGATCACTTGGTCCGCGGCTCCGTCGAGTTAAATAATTAAATAGCTTCCTTTTTAGCGGGACGAGACGCTTTCACTCGCTTCATATCAATTGATTTGTTGGACCAGTCTTCCGCTTGCGCGATATCAGCCTTTGCTGCATCAGGGGAATCTTCCAAGTGCGCCTTAACACGCAAAAGCAGATTCATGTAAGTCATGGCATCTTCGTTTTCCTTATCAAGCGCAAGGGCCTTCTGGATATTTTCAAGTCCGTCGTTCACTGTGTCTTGGTACTTAGCTCGAAGCTGCTGCCTGGCCTTTGGATCTTTAAGAGGAGGAGGGTCATTCGGGTGCATTCCTTCCTCAACACGTGCTGTTTGAATAGGTGGGTAGGCCGTATTCCAGTCAATTACCCCTATGTAGTAATAAGCTTCCGCTTCCTTTGGATTTACCTCAATACGGCGCAGGTTCCACTTTTTAGCTTCCTCAAATGCTGCCGCTTTTTGCTCCGGCGTGCCGGAAGCGGCGGAGCTATAAGCCATGAACGCTAAAGATGCCAAAGCCGTGGAGTTAGAGGGATCTTTGCTTAAGATTTTCTGGAACTCTTGCTGCGCCATGTCATGGTTCTTCTTATTGTCCGATGAATCCACGCCCGGGACCCACTGTGTCATGTAAGAAGTAGCCAAATAGAGCTGCGCATTCGAGTTACCAGGATCGAGCTGAACAGCTTGCTGAAAATGTTTCACTGCGTCCGCATAGTGAAGGCCCTTGTAAGCCTGCACGCCTTTGTTCATGTGGTCGCGCGACTGAAGCTTTTCGCAACCGGCAGTAAACAAAAGGAGGCCCACCCCGGAAGCGATGATCAATAGTTTTGATTTTTCCATGCCGCGTTCCTCCGCTTTATTGACCTGCCTCAACTTTGGGGGTCATCAGGCCCACTTTATCCAGACCAGCTCCCTTGGCAGCGTCAACCGCCTGTGCCACGTACCGGTAGTCGAGATCTGGATCTCCTTTAACGAAAACCACTTTTGTGGCGCGCGTCTTGAAAATATCTTCCAACCTAGTGGTCAGATCATTTTGATTGACCGGCTGGCCGTTGATCTCGATGCTATGGTCCTTCTTCACTTCCACTACAACATTGGGATCTTGCGAAGGAGGAGGCGGGGGCTGATTCGGCGGCGGAGGCTGCGGAACCAGCGTATCGAGACCCGTCGGTGTGTGAGGCGTAATCAACATAAAGACGATCAGAAGAACGAGCAAAACGTCAATAAGCGGCGTGACATTAATATCCGCCTTGGCTCCTCCGGAGCCGCCAACTGCCATGGACATAGGAAGTCAAAATCCTTTCGTCAAAATTAGAGACCTAAACTCTTTTTGTTATCTTTTATTTCTTCCGTCAACAAACCAACCTGATCCACTTGCGCGTTTCGCAAGTTGTCAATCACATCCGTCACACCGGCAAATCGGGCGCGCGCATCGGCTCTCACGTAAACCGTTTTATCGCTGCGGTTCTGCTGAAGATCCTTGACTTTGGCTCCCAATTGCTCAGGCGCTATCATTTTGTTGCCGGGAGTTAAGTAAACCTTTCCATCACGAGTAATCGCCACCAGGATTGCGTCTTCCTTGTCAGCGTCTGACATTTTGATGGGGTTTTTCGTTTTCACCATGTCGACCGGTATGGTCTTGGACAACATGGGCGTGATCACCATGAAAATGATGAGCACCACCAACATCACGTCCACCATCGGCGTAACATTAATATCCGAGACTACAGGTGGCGCTTTGGGCTTCTTCATTGTATTTACTCCTCAATTT
>JAFAZU010000370.1 GCA_019239585.1 Acidobacteriaceae bacterium | reverse complement strand
ATCTTGCGCTTTGTGGTCACGGAACGCCGCACCGTTCACACGATTGATTACACCGGCAATAAATCCATCAGTAAATCAGAAATTCTGGATCGCTTCAAAGAACGTAAAGTTGCCTTAACGCCTGAATCGCAATACGATCCCGGCAGGGTACAACGGGCCAAAAACGTAATTCAGGAATATGAAGCGGAGCGTGGCCACCAGTACGCTACCGTTACTCCACAAATACGCCAGGTTCCGCCCGGCGGTGTCGATATTACCTTCCAGATTGACGAAGGGCCGAAGGTCAAAGTGGGCCATATCGAGATCGAGGGTAATAGCGTATTTTCAGACAAAGCCGTAATCCGCGCCATGAAGAACTTGAAACCGATTGGGATCCCTCACTCCCTTCTGTTTGAAAACCTGTTTGCCCGCACCTACGATTCCACAAAGCTCGATGAGGATTCGGATCGTATCCGGCAGTTCTATCAGACACATGGCTACTTTACGGCGCATATCATTAATCATTCAGAAAAGATCTACGATGTATACGGGCGCGGCATTAAAATTCCGCTGTTCAATCCTAAAAAGCCCGGCAAGCGTGTGGATATCACCATGGTTGTTCAGGAAGGCGCGCAGTACCGTCTGCGTAACTTTAATTTCGTCGGCATGAAGCTCTTTCGCACGCCTGACCTGATTGGCCGTCAGGTGTTCGGAATGGCCTCGGGAGATATATTCTCCACGGAGAAGTTGCAGAAAGGTATCGAAAACCTTCGGAAGCTCTACGGAAATTTCGGCTACATCGACATGGTGCCCTCGCCTGATCCCCAACCTGTCGGTAACAATCAAATTGATCTGACTGTGGATGTCGATGAAGGGAAGCAGTTCTTTGTCCGCCGGATTGACTTTCAGGGCAACACTACCACGCGGGATAAAGTCATCCGCCGCGAGATGCTGATTGACGAAGGAGATCTGTATAGCCAGCAGCTTTTTGACACCAGCATTTTGCGCCTGAATCAGCTCGGATATTTCGATCCGTTAAAGCCGGAAGATGCCGCCGATATTAAGCGCGATACCCGGACTAATACCGTTGACCTGCTCCTGAAAGTGAAGGAGCGCGGCAAGAACTCTATACAGTTGAACGGCGGCGTTTCCGGCATTTCGGGAAGTTTTATCGGTTTCTCTTATTCGACCAACAACTTCCTGGGTCTTGGTGAAACGCTCAGCCTGGGCGCCCAGCTCGGTACTCTTCTGACGAACGTAACATTTGGATTCACGGAGCCTTATCTTTTTGATAAGCCGATTCAAGCTGGCTTTACCGTGTTCTACCAGCGTTACCGTTTCGACCAGGCGCGGCAGTACTCTATCTTTGCGGGTGTAGATCTAAGAAATTATTTCAATTCCCTCGGTCCGCAGAACTTGTTGAACTACACCACAAACGGTAAAGGCTTTACATCATTTCTGAGCTATGGGCTGAGACGCAGTTTTGCGCGTGTCGGACTGACTTATGGCTACAGCGTGCAGTCGGTTGTGGCTGATCCCAATAGCGCTGCTTACAATTATTTTCAATACACCAACTTCACGGGCGTTGCCGGGCCCAACTCACTGACCGGCATCACCCAAAGCACGATTACACCCACGTTTGCCTACAACACGGTCAATCATCCGATCATTCCGACCCGTGGTTTGCGCGTAAACTTAAGCGCAGGCGTTTCGGGCAGCGTGTTGGGAGGCAATGTTAATACGTTAACCCCAGGATTGGATATCGCTTACTTCCGGCGTGGTCTTTTACGCAATCACGTGATGGGTTTTCACGTGAACGGCCGTTTTATTGCCGGCTACGGTGGAAAAGTACCGCCTCCTTATAGCCGCTTCTATATGGGCGGTGAGGATGATGTACGTGGATTTGATATCTACTCTATTAGCCCATTTGCGTACATTCCGTCGAGCACATCTATTCCTGTGTACAACAACGACGGAACGCCGCGTGTTCAAAAAGTGGTCAATGCAGATGGATCAATTGGAACGGTTGCGGTAAATCAAACCATTCCCATTTACCAGTTCACCTACGCTGGCGGCGACACGGCTGCTGTTTTCAATTACGAGTATCGAATTCCCATTGTGGGCCCGGTTACGCTTGCTCCATTTCTAGATGCGGGTGTAAATCGCCTGACTTTGCCGAGCCAGCTTGGGTTAACTTCTGATCGTGTAGCCTTTCTCAACGGATTGTTCCCCCAGTCTGATTTTGGTAAAAGAGCTTATGTAGTGCCCGGAACTCAGAAACCGCGTGTTTCCGTTGGGCTTGAACTTCAGGTGCTTATGCCCGTTGTTAACGCTCCATTCAGGGTCTACTGGGCGTATAATTTAAGTTACTTCAACGGGATTGTACAGCCCCCGGTAACACTGGATCGTTCGTCGTTTCCGAATGAAGCTACTTACGATGCCCAGATTAATAGTGCGTTCAATGTGCTTGGTTTGCCTCGCCCGTTCACGGAAAGGCACTCTTTGTTCCGCTTCTCCATTGGACGAACGTTTTAACGCGACCGGCGGGGGATCAACTCACGGGTCGCCAGGATTTTAGGAATTACGGAAGGAATTAGAAAGTAGATGTTATTAAGAAGTAGCTTGACCTCGGCGGTGGCCTTGATGGGCCTTGCTTTGGGCGCCACGGCGCAGCAGCCCTCGGGCAAAGTCGGCGTCATCAGCGTGCAAGGCGCGATTGTTGGGACGAAGGACGGTCAGAAAGCCTCACAGGAGCTCGACGCCAAATTTGTTCCCAAGAAAAAGGAATTCGACACCCGCCAGAGCGAGCTTGCCTCCTTGCAAGATCAACTGAACAAGGGCGGCAGTGTGATGAATGAGGATAAGCGCAATCAGCTTACCCGTGATATCGACGAAAAGAAGAAGCGCTTGGAGCGCGATGTGCAGGACGCCGAAGAAGAAGTGCGGAATGAGCAGCAAAGAGTTTTGCAGGGCTTGGGCCAGCGCATGATGGCGGTGATTGAGAAGTATGCCAAGGACAACGGCTACACCATGATCCTGGATGTGAGCAACCCGAATACTCCGGTTCTCTTCGCTTCCCCCGGCATCGATATTACGCAGGATATTATTTCGCTTTACGACAAAACTTCGGTAAACGGCGGACCTGCCACCACAACGACAGCACCAGCGCCGGGAACAACGACCCGACCTGCCCCTGCCACACCAGGAACGCCTCGCACGAGCACTACACCAGCTGGGGCAAAGCCTGGTCCTGGTATTGATCGGTAATCCTTTGCGACCGGTCACTGCGTTCCCGGCTCCGCTAAGATCTCAAACTCGCAGGGCGACCATTGGGTCGATCCGGATAGCGCGGCGCGTTGGAATGTAGCTGGCGGCAATTGCGACCGCAAAGAAAAGCAATGCGATACCGACGAAGGTGAAGGGATCGGTAGGGCTGATATGGAACAGCAGAGATGCCATGACGCGCGTCAAGGCCATTGCTCCTGCAAGACCAATAACAATGCCTACCAACGCCAGAATAACGCCTTGACCAATAAAGAGGCGAAGGATGTCGCTTTCCTGCGCACCCAACGCGCGCCGGACTCCTACTTCCTGAACGCGCTGGACTACCGAGAACGCAACGATGCCGTAGATACCGATAAGAGCAAGCGTCAGCGCTACCGAGGCGAATGAGCCTAACAGCAGCACCAGCAAACGGCGCTGGCCGAGCTGTGCTTCCACTCGATCCTCCATCGTTCGTACATCTCCAATCGGCTGATCGCGATCGAAGGTTCGAACTTGTTCGCGAACTGCTCCCGTCAAGAAAGGCTGGTTACCGACAGTACGTACTACAAGCATTGCTGCGGATGGCGGGTTCTGGGAGAAGGGGACATACACGCTCTCCTGCCAATCAGCACTGTTGTCAAGAGTTTGACGTGCGTTGCCGACAACTCCTATAATTTCCGCTGGCTTGGGGTTCACCCCACCGAGCAACAGTTTCTGACCAAGAGGATTTTGACTGGCAGGATAGGCAGGCCAAAAACGACGAGCGAGATTCTCATCGATAATCACCACTCGTTGAGTATCCGGCATGTCGTGTTCGGTAAATCCCCTGCCGCGCTTCAACGGAATCTGTAAAACACGAAAGTACCCCGACGTAACGGGAAAAATTTTGACAATGGGCCGTTCGTTTAGCTTCAGTTTTGGCTTGGCAGCATCCTGGACGGGAATACCCGCATAGTCCATCATTGGGAGGGACATCGCTAGTGCGGCGTTTCGAACGCCGGGCAGTAATTCTGTCCGTCGGGCGAGCTCGTCAAAGAAAAAGGCTTTCTTACTGTCTGTGTCATAACGTAACGGAGACAGACTGATGCTTGCGGTAAGAAGGTTCGCCGGGTTGAAGCCTAGTTCAACGCCCCGCAGATTTGTAATGCTTTCGATCAGCAACGCCGCGCCGATCAGTAGGATAAGGGAGAGCGCGATCTGTCCAACGGATAACAGATTTCGTATCTGAAATCCCGCCAAAATTCTTCGGGAAGTTCCCCTATGGACGACTTCCCCGCTGCCTCGCAACATGTTCATTAGATCGGGTCTGGACGCGCCGAGAGAGGGTGCTAATCCGAACAGGGTGCCGGTTGCAACGGAGAGCGCCACGGCGAAGACAAGCACAACCCAATCCATGTGGATCTCTGTCGCACGAGGCAATTTCCAAGCTGTGATTTTGGGAATGTTTTGTACAACGAGAGCCGCCATCAGCATTCCGAGCGCTCCGCCGAAAACCGAGAGTAGAATGCTTTCCGCCAACAGCTGTCCGATTAAACGCCTCCGAGCTGCTCCCAGTGCCGCTCGCAGAGCAAACTCCCGCGCACGAGAGGCAGCGCGGGTCAAAAGCAGGTTGGCAACATTAGCACATGCAATCATTAGCACAAAACCAACCGCGCCAAAGAGCAGCCAAAGCGCCGCCCGCACCTGAGCCACC
>JAFAZU010000358.1 GCA_019239585.1 Acidobacteriaceae bacterium | reverse complement strand
AACTCTCAGGCTACACTCCAGGAAGCAGACGACGAAGCCAGATCACCCGACAAAGTCGGAAGTGTCAGACGATCCAACTGCTTTTCCTGCGCTAAGTGTTTGGCATCCAGAAAAGTCTGCCAGGGTGTTTTCCCAAAGCAGTACTTCCCGGAATGTGGTCGGTTTTCATTATACTCACGAATCCAACTATCGGCATCGGCTTGCAGTTGTTCCAAACTACTGTACAGTTTCTTGCGGAATGCCATGCTGTAGAACTCATTCTGCATGGTGCGCTGAAAGCGCTCACAAATGCCATTGGTTTGCGGGCTGCGCGCTTTCGTTTTTGTATGGTCGATGTTCTCTAAGGCCAGATACAACTGGTATTCATGATGTTCGCGATGCCCACAATATTCGGTACCACGATCGGTGAGCACCCGCAATAACGGGATCTGTTGCTCCTCAAAGAGAGGAAGCACCCGGTCATTGAGCAGGTCGGCCGCCACGAGCGCATTCTTGCGGTCGTACAGCTTTACCATCGCCACTTTGCTATACGTATCAATAAAGGTCTGCTGGTAGATTCGGCCAATGCTCTTAATCGTCCCGACATAATAAGTATCTTGCGATCCCAGATAGCCGGGATGAGCGGTTTCGATCTCGCCGCCTGCTTCTTTCTCCTGCCGAGCCTTTTCCAGTGCCTGCACCTGGGCTTCGGTGAGAAGGCTGCCGGGCTGCTGGCCCAACTGGGCTTCCAACGCTTTCAAGCGCAAGGCAAAACTCTGCAAATCGTGCCGCAGCCAGATACTGCGCACGCCGCTGGGAGAAATGCGCAGCCCTCGTTTGTGTAACTCGTTGGAGACGCGCACTTGGCCATAGGCGGGTTGCTCGGTGGCCATCTCTACGACTGCCTGCTCCACCTCCGGTTCCGCCCGGTTCTTCAAACAGGGTTTACAGCGGCTGATCTCTTTCAGGGCCAGTTCGCCGCCTTTGTCATAAAGTTCTTTGAAGCGGTAAAAGCTGTCCCGCGAGTAGCCCATGACGTGACAGGCCTCTGAGACGTTGTCCAGCATCTCGGCCAGCTTCAGTAAACCCACTTTGTTCTTAATGATCTTTTGATCTGTGTTCATCTGACATTCTCCTTTTCGCGCGGTACCGCGCATCTTACTACAAATGTCAGATCAAGTCGAGACTAATACAGTTTTAGTGGGTCGCGCCCCACGCGGGCGCGTGGATTGAAACCATTCGCACACCAAACGGTTGCGCCCTCACTTTTTCGCTTCTCGCCGACCTTTCAAATCATCCATTAACAAAAAGATCTTCTGTTCCTGCTGTTCCGCCAGCAGAATGGCTGCCGTTTCACCTGCATCCAGGTCCGGGATGACGCGCAGTGTGTTCCAATCAACGCGAGCAACTTCGAGCCAGGACGATGACCATTACGGACGTCCGCGCGCCAAGATCTGTTCGCTGGCGTCCCGGATCTCTTCCAGGCTCTCTTCTAAAGGAATACCATGATCCTTCAAAAACCCATCAACCTCATAGCGGGTTTCAAATCCGAGCAAACGCCGGGCTTGGCCCCGCGAGAGCCGACCGGAACGCACGCCCTCCAAAGCCAGCCCTTCGAGAAAGGCCCTTCTCACCGATTGTGGATCGGAGCCAAACGTCGCACTAATTTCATCTGGAATCTCTAAGTCAATCTGCATCGCAAGCTGCCCACCACTTTACTCATTTTAGATTTTCCAGCCGCGTTGAAGCGTTTGGACCAACTCGGAGTGATTCAGCACAGTTTCGCAGTTGTCCGAGTGTGTGGCATCTTCCAGGCTTTTGTAGCGCATGGTAAAGGATGGTGGTTGGGCTTTTCGTCAATACGGGACTGAGCCGCTTCCATGTCGTCCAACGCAGCTATCACCCAAGCGTCTTCCAACATGTCGGGCAGGGTGGGTCAGTTTTGTTATTTCTGTGGGATAGAAACGGCGCCTACTGTGTCATTGGATGCCGATTCGCCGCCCGCTTCTGTTCCTCTTTCCGGTCATGCTCTTCCTGCTCCCGGGCATGGCGTTCGTGTTCAGCGACCAACTGCTCGTAGATGGGAAGCTGCTGCGGAGTCAAAATCGATTTGACCCGGCTGATTTGCTCGCTTCGAATTTTGAGCATTTCAGGTCGGTACTGATCGCGCACGGCCCTGGTTCTTGCCTTGGTCTCGTCCATGATGGTTTCAAGCTGGTCCACCTGCGCGGACGTGAGACCTAATTTGGAGCGCATTTCAGATAAGTAACGCTGGCGAAAATCTTCGCTGCCCTTGGCATTCACAACCGTTGCGCTATAGTAGCGGTGCGCTAAAGCTCCCACCGCGACTCCACTGCAAAACAGCAAAACCGCTAAAACAACGGCTGACCACTGATTCCGTTTCATGCTGACCTAACCAGGAATTCTAACGCTGCGGAGAAGGCGGAACGTCAACCGAAGGGGCGCTTGCCATCGCCTCTGTGTAATACGTCTGCTCTGCCGAACTCTCCGCTAATAAAGCATCCGTATAGCTGGTACTCATTTGAGGCGTTACCGCCAGATTCAGCAGCAGAAGAAGAAAACATAAAGCAGCCGAGGCTGTCATTAAACTCCGGCCCAATTTGCGGAAGGTAAACGGAAAGCTGCGGCGCGCTTCAATCTTCGCCCAAAGGGCTGGCATGAAATTCGCTGAAGGCTCCACGTCGGGACACGACTGTCGATAGCGCCCGAAAAGTTGGTCCAGCCCGGACTCGTCACTTATCATCTTTCCCTCCCTCATATCCATTAGGGTCGTCTCCTCAAATTAAACCTAAAACTTGCCGTTTGCAACCGCCGTTTGATACGCTTTCAGAACCCGCTGACGAGCGCGGAACAGGCGAACTTTTAACGCATTCTCATTCGCCCCATAGATCCCCTCCAACTCTTTCAGCGATAAACCTTCCACTTCCTTCAAAGTAAGCAGCAGACGATCTTCTTCGGAGACATGCTGAAACAGCGCCTCCATGAACTCTCGCACCTTCCCCTTTTGCTGCTGCTCCGCTTCCTGTCTCCCTCCGGCCAGCGAGTCGGCCATCATAACCTGCTGTTCGCTTAGATCCGCCATGCGGGATTCGTTCCGGCGTTTGGCGCGCCGCAGATAGTCGTAACAGGCGTTCACCGTTAACCGGTACAGCCAGGGCTCAAAAACCTCGGCGGTCCTAAGCTGATCCAACGAGTAGTACAACCTGACAAACACCTCTTGCGCGACGTCTTCCACGTCCTCCGGCCTTCCAATTAAGCGCGAAATCGTACCGAGAATACGCCGTCGATATGCAAGAACAACCTGGTTAAATGCGCCATCATCGCCCTTTCGCGCCTTTTCGATTAATTCTTGTTCAACCAGCATACCGGCCGTAAATCTGCCGGAATCCGTAAAACTCCCTGTCCAACTAGGCGTTCCAGCAATTAGTTAGGTTACAAGGCTTTACTTCTAGCTCCAAGTTTTTGGGAGCGGTACGGGAGTTTTCTGTTCATGATCCCACGCGGCCAAAGTCAATGTAGCCGCGTTGCGGGTCCGTCGCGAGCAGCTTGACACTGATATGATCACCGACATCAACTCCCGTTTCGCCGCGCATCAAACGCCCTTCGAGCGGCGGCGTAGTCACCCGCACGAAAACCCCTCTGGGAGTCACGCCGGTGACAATCGCATCAAAGCTCTCACCCACCCGATTCCCAAACGCAACCGCCGCCGCGCGCTTGTTCATGGCGCGCTCCACTTTGCGGGCGGCATCTTCTTTCAGCGTGCAATTCCTCGCAATCGTCCCGAGTGCATCGTCCGAATAGGGTGAGGTCTGATTCGTTAGTACAGCCTTGATCAGCCGTTGGGTTACTAAATCCGCAAAGCGCCGGTTCGGCGCCGTGGAATG
>JAFAZU010000218.1 GCA_019239585.1 Acidobacteriaceae bacterium | reverse complement strand
TCTTCCGCAGTTCGGCCCAAGGGCTTTTCACACAGGACCATCTTGCCGGAAGCTGCCGCCGCCAAAGCGATCTCCGCATGAGTGTTGTTCGGGCCTGCAATATCAATCAGGTCAATATCGGAGCGCCCCACTAAAGCTCGCCAGTCGGTCTCGGTCGATTCATAGCCCCATTGCGCGCCGAAAGCCTCCACTTTATCCTTATTGCGTCCACAAACAGCTTTCAGAACCGGCTGGTACTGCAAATCAAAAAAATCAGACACGCTCTTAAAAGCGTTTGAATGCGTGCGCCCCATGAAACCGTAGCCAACCAGTCCAATGTTGAGGGATTTCATGGAGTTATTCCGTCCAGCCATGCGCGTTCCGTACATGGAGCATCATCGAAAGAATTTGCGTCCATGTCTCGGGATTCATCATAACTGCATTGGGAAACATGCAGCCATCCCAACAGATATGCTGGACCTTTCGCAGCGGCTTCCCTTCCTCATTCCGCAGCCACATACCAGCCACTTTCACGACATCTAATTTTCCATTTGCGTCATAAGGCAAACAATGCCTGCCTGTCTTATCGTGCGAGCCTGAACCTTCTACCGTGCCGTCATTCTGCGCCACATGAAAATCAATGGTCCAGGGCCGCAAAGCGGACGTGATAACTTTTAACGCTTCCTCCAGCTGCTTTGAATCGTCCCAGGCAAAGTTCTCAGGGAGTAGCTTATCTTCAGGCGCATTATGTCCCAGCGCATAAAGCAGAGTATGGGCCATGTCCGCCTGAAAACCCAGTGTCGCGGGCCGGTCCACCCGTTCCAACAATTGCAGCATCTTCCGCCAACTGTGCATGCCGCCCCAACAGATTTCACCTTCGGCGGCAAGGCGCTCTCCATGCTCCTCGGCCACATCGCACGCCTGCCGGAATGTTTGGGCAATCCGCTCCGTATTGCCCTCCGGATCTTTGACCCACTCCGAGGGACTCGCCGCAGAGTCAATTCGAATCACGCCATACTTTCGGATTCCGATTTCACGAAGCGTATGCCCGATATGGCAGGCCTTATGGACCTGCTGAATAAACAGTTCCCGCTCCTCCTCGCTTCCCATCGCCGACCCCCCGCCTGTCGGGGGCCAAACAGGAGCCACCAGCGAGCCAACCACCAAATTCTTCGAAGCAATTTTTTCCGCCAGCCTCTTCAGATCGTCCTCATTCGAATCAATGTTGACGTGAGGCTCGGAGAGAAACAGGTCGACGCCTTCGAAACGGCTGCCATTCACGCTGGCTTCAGCAGTGAGGCGAAGCATGGTGTCCAGATCGATAAACGGTTCAGCTCCCGGTCCTTTGCCCACCAGACCGGGCCACATCGCATTGTGCAGTTTGGGAAATTGTTGATTGGTATTCACTGAAGTTTAATGTTCGTGCGTGCAGGGAGGGAAACTGGGAAGAGCCGCGTTGCCTTTATATTGGAGCTCTTCTATCAACCCAACACGGGAAGTATAGTAACCATCGGCGGTCAGGCTCTTAATCAGAGAAAAGAATTGGACATTGCGCCCCCTCGCCAGTCCGGTACTGGTATCCGCAGCCTCGCACAGAGGCTCTAGAATCGATAACTGCTCTCCTTCGGAAAGCTCCAGAAACTTCTTTCCCGAAATTTTGTCCGCCTCCGTATCGAGCCATCGAAGGCCGTCAGCAACAACCAGTTGCTGGTCCGTGTTCCTCGCCACCACAAGGTCAATGTACGCAGGCACGTCTGCATCAATGGCGCCGGGCGAATCCGTCCGTGGAATAATTAAATCCGCGATCCGCGAAACCATCGCAAAGTCTGTCTTATTGAAGAATCGAGGCTGCGGCTCAGATTTGGGAGCCGCTATAGGGTGCTGATGCTCCGGCGCTGTCTGGCCGTGGAGTTCGTCGCTTGCGAACGGATAAGCGCACGTCGCTCCAATCGCGCCAAAAATCTTGAGCAGAGATCGACGGTCACTGGAATAACTTGCCATCAGGCTGGGCTCCCCTTCAGTTGCTCCGCAATATGGTCCGCCGTGCGAGTCGCCAAGGCCATGATCGTCAAAGTCGGATTTTTTTCAGACGAGCTGGGAAACACGCTTGCATCCACCACATACAAATTCGGGACATCATGAGAACGGCAGAACTCATTGACCACCGAAGTTCGCGGATCAGTTCCGATCCGGCATCCGCCCACTTCATGATTGGTAGCTGGCCCCTGACTCACCGTCAGGATCTCGGCCTTACTCGCCAGCAGAATCTCCCGACACCACTTTTTCATATCATTGTGCAGCTTCCAATCATCATCAGACAGCTTCCACGAACGCCGCGCCCGAGGCAGCCCATACTCATCTACCCGTTCCGGATCGAGATCAATAAAAGTATCTTTGTTGGGAAGCATCTCATGATATCCGGTAAACACCATGTAGGCCGGATAGCGGTCCTTAATCGACTGCTTATAAGCCTTCCCCATTCCCTTCATGCTCCGCGCCCACCCGACACTGCGGTGATTCTGATAATTGAACTGGACTCCAAAGCTGCGCGGGTAATCCCGTTTCCGCTCGTGCATAAAGGAGGGGATATACGCATGGTCCAGAAACCCTTCGTCATTCACCGGCGGCTTCCCGATAAAATCCGTCAGAAACGCTTCAAATCCAGCGGTAATATGCGGAATAAAATTTTTGCCCAATTGACCGCTGGAATTGCCCAACCCGGTCGGGAAACGGCTCGATTTAGACATCAACAGCAGCGCTATACTTTGAGCGCAGGCGCAGGCCACCACCACAATCCGGCCCTGTGCTGCTCCCTCCGCCCGTGTCTCTCGGTCAAAGTAGCGAACCTCTTTCACTTCCGCTTCATCGGAAACCGCCAATTCATGCACAATGCTGTTGTGTTGCAGTGTTAGTTTCCCGGAGCGCGATGCCGGAATCATGTGAACGTCGTAGGAGTTGTACTTCGCCAGCACATCACATCCCGACATGCAGTTTCCGCAGAAGTGGCACGCCGGGCGCGTCCCGCGAGACTGGCTCAAAGTCGCTTTCCTCACGTGGATGACCGGCACGCCTAGCTTTTGAGCGCCTACCTGAATCGCGCGATCCGTACACTTCAAGGGCACGGGCGGCAAAAAGATTCCATCGGGAAGATCTTCCAGATGGTCGTAATTCCCGCACACTCCCACCTGCTGCTCAATCCGGTCATAGTAAGGTTTCATGTCCGCATAGTCGAACGGCCAGTCTTCGCCTGCACCATCGTGCTGGCGTCCCTTAAAATCTCGTTGGCTGAACCGTAGCGCCACTGCGTTCCACAACTGAGTTTTTCCGCCCAGTCCACGGCTGCGCTCTCCATCCATGCCCGGCTTGCCCGGTTTCATTACCGGAACATGGCGAAACGGAAACTCATAGGGAAGCGCGTGCGTATTGAAATCCGTGCGGGTATTGAGCTTCGGCCCGCCTTCTAATACCAGAACATCGGCCCCCAATTCCGCCAGTCGCGCCGACAGGGTTCCGCCTCCGGCTCCCGAGCCAATCACGACGACATCGTATAATTTCCCGGCCATCCTGTTCTCAATTGCGATTAAGCTCTTCTATCGTATAACTCCTTTCGTAGGAAAACTGTGTCAAAGTTCGTCGGAATCACGAAGGAGGCTATAATGTCCAAAACAGGTCTCTTATATAAAGAATTGGTTTGAGAATTATGGAGCAGATCGCTCCTCTCTTATAAGAGTTCTTTTTACACCGAACTGACATTAAAGCGAAGGAGGTCAGATTGGAAATTCACAGCGAGCCATTACTTGATGTCGACCGATATCTGAGTAATGAGAAGGAGGGGCAGTTTGAGTACTACCGTCCTTTTCTTGAAAATTGTTTGCGTTCTATCGAAAGGTTCAAGCCGCTGACGCCGGAAACAAAGATTCTGGAGGTTGGCACCGGTCGTGGGTTCTTCCCCCTAGTTTGCGGTTTGCGTGGCTTGCGCTGTGATGGGCTTGAGATCAGTCCGCAACTTGCCAAGCGCGCAGTCGAGTTAGGCCGGGAACACGGATTAGACCTGGATGTGCGGCTCGCGAATATCGAGGAGGCGGATCTTGGAGAAAACATCTACGACGTTGTGATGGCATCCAGCGTGTTCGAACACGTCGAGCGATGGCGCACTGGTCTTCAGAACGTATACCGGATCCTGAAGCCTGGCGGCGTTATGTATTTCGAATCGACAAATAAGTTCAGCATCGGCTCCGGCGAGTATCCTAAATTTCCCCTCTACGGCTGGCTTCCCGACAGAGTTCGGTACGAGTTTCGGAAAATCGTGCATGGTCCCGACATCATGAAGCTCGGCATTGATTTTCACCAGTTCCGATACCCTCTGCTGCGAAGGGAATTTCGAAAACTCGGTTTTCGCCAGATCCATGACTTAGTTGATCTTTCCGACCCCGATCGCGTGTCAACGTCCTGGAAGAAATCGATTGCTAATCTGTCTAAAACGAATGCGCTCGCCAAGCGTGCGGCGCTCACGTTTGCGGAAGTCACGCGTTTCATTTGCGTCAAGTAAGATCAGCTGCTGCTGGTGTGAGTCTTCCCACCTGTTCTCAAGTGCGATAAGCTCTTCTATCGTATGCCACAGAGAATGAAACGTCGGGCTGCCATTGCAGCCGCCTTTAAATCGGTAGGTCTGTGCGCGCTCAGCGCCGCCGAACTCGACGCGCAATCGCAGATGAACCGCAACGCGCCGGTCTCGCCCAAGGATAACTTGAAGATCACCAAGGTGGAAA